>DASWNS010000540.1:0-22540 GCA_036399115.1 Pyrinomonadaceae bacterium
TAGCGTTTGAAGCCCACACCCGTATCGCGTCCGGCGGTCACGCCCTCGTGATGAATGACGCGCGACATCGGTTGATAGACGACTTTGTAGCCGAGCGAGCGCACGCCGAAGCAGATGTCCACGTCTTCGTAATAAGCGGGCGCGTAGCGCGTGTCGAAGCCGCCGAGCCGGGCGAAGAGATCGCGGCGCACGAGGAGCGACGCGCCGGAACAATAGTCAACCTCGCGCGCGAAATTGTAACGCCTGTCGTCCGGCGAGCCGCCCCAGCCGTAATGAAAGGCCGCGCCGTTTTGCCAGACGCCCGCGCCGGCTTCCTGCACGCGCCCGTCCTCGTAAAGAAACATCGAACCGACCGCGCCGGTTGATGCGTCGCCCTCGACAGTCTCCAGCAGGTGCTTCAACCAGCCCGGCAGCACCACCGTATCGTTATTCAAGAAGACGAGATAACGCCCGCGCGCCACCGCCGCGCCCTGATTGCACGCATCGACGAAGCCGCGATTCTCCTCGTTGTTGACCACTGTGACGAGACTCTGAAAGTGCGACAACAGTTTCGCCGTCTCATCCGTCGAAGCGTTGTTGACGACGATCACTTCCGTCTCCGCGAAATCAACTTCGCGCAGGAGCGAGCGCAGGCATTGGAAGGTGAACCCGGCTTTGTTGTAGACGGGGATGACGATTGACGTGCGCGGCTGCCTGTCGCTCGCTCGCGGAGCGTTGTGCGCCTCGGCGGCGGAGAGCGTCTCGGTGAGAAACAGAAAATCCTGCGCGCTCCACACAGGCAATTGAGCGGGCGCAAACTCCGGTTCGTACGTGACGTTCCAGACCTTGTCAACGTCCAACCCGTGCTTGGCGGCAAGACGCAGGATGCGCCTGCCGGAGTTGTAGCCGAAGGCTGCGAGACGGACGAACGCGCCGACCGTGGCGACGAGCAACTGCTTCGACGCCAGTTTCAGAGGGAACGGCAAGTTTTCCTGTAGCCATTTCTTCATCGCGTGAAATTTTTACGAACGCTCAAGCGTGCCCGTCGTCGCGTGGTGTTCGCCCGGCGGCGTCGGCTTGAAGCGCGTCGTCGTCCAGTCGAGCAGCGGGCGCACGACGCCGGGGATAGGACCAATGTAGTCGCCGCGCGCCGATTCGCCCGGCTGCGAACTCTCGATCATTTGAAACGCGACGATGTTTCGCGCCTGCGCGTGGAGCGTCGTCGTAGGGGTGTGCGACATGATGGAGACGTGCGCGCGCAGCGTCCCTTCGGAGAGGAAGTTGCCGGGCAGCGCGATAACGCTCGCGTAGCGGCCAACCTCGCGCGGCGTGTGTCGCCACTCGTCGCTCGTGTCGTGCGAACTGAAGGCGCGCACGCCCTCTTCGTTAACCAGCCCGACGTGCGGCGTGAGGATGTGCCCGGCGGCGAGCACATCGTAAGTGATCTCGATGTGGACGGGGCGGCGGATGTCGAAGGCGGTGGCGAGCGCGCCCGCTTCGTCGAGCACGCGCACGCGGCGGAGGCGCACCAAGTCGTTGCCGGGCGCGTCCGCCGGAGTCTTCCATTCGCACTCGGCGGTGATGTTCCAACTCGCGCTCAGGTAATCATTGACGACGGCCTGCGGTTCGCCCTCGCTCACGATCTGCCCGGCATGGAGCAGGATGACGCGACGGCACAGACGCGTGACGGCGGGCATGCTGTGGGAGACGAAAAAGATGGTGCGCCCGTGCTGGCGAATGGCGTGCATCTTGTCGAGACATTTTTGCTGGAAGGCCGCATCGCCCACGGCGAGCACTTCGTCCATGATCAGGATTTCGGGTTCGAGATGCGCGGCGACGGAGAAGGCGAGGCGCACGTACATGCCGGAGGAGTAACGCTTGACGGGCGTGTCGATGAATTTTTCGAGTTCGGAGAAGGCGACGATCTCTTCGAACTTGCGTTCGATCTCGGCGCGGCGCATGCCGAGGATCGCGCCGCTCAAAAAGACGTTTTCGCGCCCCGACAACTCCGCGTGAAAACCCGTCCCGACTTCGAGCAGGCTGCCGACGCGCCCGTACATCTCCACGCGCCCCGTCGTCGGCTTCGTCACGCGCGAGAGGATTTTCAGGAGCGTGGATTTGCCCGCGCCGTTTCTGCCGATAACGCCGATGAGTTCGCCCGGTTGCACGGAGAGATTGATGTCGCGTAACGCCCAGAAGTCGCGCCGCCGTTCGTTGACCTGCCCGGCATCGCCGCCGCCGTTGCGCCGGAAGGGGGTGAGCAGCGCGCCGCCGACCATGTCGCGGAAGGTGAGATAGCCGGGATGCAGGCCGCCGAGCCGGTAGCGTTTGCTGACATTTTCGATCTTAACAATCGGTTTCATCGGAACAGGTTCAACTCAAGCCGGGTTCAGATCAGGTCTGCGAAAGTCTCTTCGATGCGGCGGAAGAGATAGAAGGAGAACGCGAGCGCAACGAGCGTCACTATGATGGAGAGCAGCGTCGCCGTGCGGTCGAACGTGCCGCCGGTGAGCGCGGCGCGAAAGCCTTCGATGATTCCGGTCAGAGGATTGAGCGCGATCAGGTGTCGCCATGCTCCGGGCACGCGATGCGAAGGATAGATGACGGGCGAGGCGAACATCCAGAATTGAATGAGGAAGGGCACGGCGTGGCGCAGGTCGCGATATTTCACCGTGAGCGCGGAGATCAACATTCCGACGGCGAGCGCGAGCATCACGGCGAGCAGCAGGAAGAGCGGCAAGAGCGCGAGGCCGGAATTGACCGCGAGGCCGTAATAAAGGATCAGCCCGACGAGGATCAGACCGGCGATGGCGAAGTCCACGAGTCCCGCGCCGACCGCCGCCGCCGGGATGAAGGCGCGCGGAAAGTAGACTTTGGTGATCAGGTTCGTGTTGTTGAGCAGGCTGTTGGTGCTGTTCGTGACGGCGTTGGAGAAGAACGTCCAGATCAAAAGCCCCGTGTAAGCGAAGAGCGGGTAGGGGACGCGCCCCGTGTCCAGCCCGGCGAGGCGATTGAAGACGAGCGTGAAGAGGAGCATCGTGGCGAGCGGTTGAATGATCGCCCACGCCGCGCCGAGCGCGGTCTGTTTGTAGCGCACCTTGATGTCGCGCCACGTCAGAAAGTAGAGCAGTTCGCGATACGCCCAGAGGTCGTTGAACGCAAACTGCACGCCCGCGTCTTCCGACTCGATCAGGATGAGCGGGCGATCCGGAAGCGTGATGACGGCGTCGCTGGCTGCGTTGGCTGTCGTGACAGCGGGAGACGATGCGTGTGTGAGCGGCGCGGTGGCGGCGGGTTGCGGTGTAGACGCGATTGGTTCGCTGGTGTGTGAATCCATCAAATTCGAGTCGCGTCAGAAAGCGTTAGAAGCACGGGTGTCGGCTGAAGCGCGCGCCCGGCAATGGCCGGAGTTGAATTAAGAGTACGAGTTAGTCTAGACACCGGAGGGTGAGGCGTCAAGAATGTAGGGCGTAGCGACGGCGTAAAGTTCGCGGATGAGGGTGCGGAGAGTGTGCGTCACACACTTACAAGAGTTGTCATGGACAGCTATATTTGCAGTGAGCCGTAGCGTGCGCCTGCGCGTGCGCGCGCACGGCCTCTGCGCCAGTTGAGCAAGCGGTGCGGCGTGAGCAAACCGGCGACGAACTTGAACGCTTCGCCTCTCGTCCGCGCGCCGCGCAAATTTCTCGACGCCAGTTTGAGCGCTTCGAGTTTTTCGCCCCGCCTCATAAATTCCTGCGCGCTGCGAAATCGTGCGAGCGTCTGAAACTCCGCGAGTTCCTCCGCGCTCAATCCGAGCCGGGCGGCCACGCGCTGCTGCGCCGCGAGTTTCTCCCGGAGCATGAAGCGCAGGTTACGGCTCGCGTTGGAACCGTGCTCGCGCCACGCGGAGAGCACGCGCCCGTCGAAGGCAAACTCGCCTTCCGCGCTCAGGCGCAGGTAGAGTTCGTAATCTTCCAGGCCAGCCGCTTCGTTCCAACGGTGTGCTTGCAGCGCGTCGCGGCGATAGACGACCGTGGGGCTGAGCGGCGCGAGAGTTTCCAGCAGCATCAGCCGGACGCTGCCGTCGCGGTAACGCGCCCAGTCAGCCGTGTTATCTATGATGCGATCTCCGGCGTCAATGCTGTAAGCGTTCCCGTAGGCGAGGACGGCGCGCTCGCGCGCTTCCAAAATCTCGACGCGCGACTGTAGAAACTGCGGAAACCAGAGATCGTCCGAGCCAAGATAAGCGAAATAACGACCGCGCGCGGCGAGCGCGAAACCTTCGTTGAGCGTCGCGCACAGGCCGCGATTCTCGCGCGCCACGAACGCCGACGCGGCGACGGGCGAGTCGCGCAGCACGCGCTCGATGATCCGCACCGAGCCGTCTGTGGAGCCGTCGTCTATCACGACGAGTTCGCGCGGCAAGAGCGTCTGCCGGAAGATGGAGCGCAAGGTTTTTTCGATGAACGCCTCGTGGTTATATGACGGCACGACGACGGAGACGGTCGGCTCGCCCGTCGTCTCCGTCGCGCCGGGCGTGTTGGCTGGCGCATTTAACATTCGGTCTTTATATTAAAACAAGTCCGGTCTTCCATGAGAGTCTTGCACCTACTCGATTCGCTCAATCGCGGCGGCGCGGAAACGCTCTGCCTCGACGTGTGCCGCAACGCGCGCCGCAACTCGCTCGATCTCACCTTCGCGGCGACGGGCGGCGGCGAACTCGAAGACGACTTCCGGCAGTCCGGCGCAGACTTCGTTCGACTCGCGCGCACGCTTCCGCTCGATCCGAAGTTAATCAAGCAACTGCGCGGGTTGATCGACGAACGCGAGATCGAAGTCGTGCATTGTCATCAGGCGGTCGAAGCCCTGCACGCTTACCTCGCGACGCGCGGCGGCCAGCGCAAAGGGCGGCGCGTCAAGCGTGTGCTGAGCTTTCATCTCTGCACGGCTGACGCGAAGAATCGCCTCGCCCTGAAGTTTCTCGCGCCGCGCATGGACGCCAACGTCGCCGTCAGCCGCGAACTGCTCTCGTGCCTCGGCGCGGAAGGCGGCTTTCAAATTGGCAGGAACTTTCACGTCGTCTATAACGGCGTGGACGCGTCGCGGCTCGACGCGACGGGCGGCGGCGGCGACTTGCGCGCGGAGTTGCGCCTGACGAAGAGAGAAGTGCTGTTCGGAATGGTCGGTAATTTCTACGCCGACCGCCGCAAGGATCAGTTGACCGTGTGCCGCGCGTTGCCCGAACTGTTCCGGCAGGTACCGGAAGCGCATTTTGTGTTTGCAGGAGGTTATGAAGAGAATGCTTCGGGGATTTATCAGGAGTGCGTGAACTATTGCCGCGAACAGGGAATCGCAGGCCGCGTCCATTTTGCGGGTAAGCGCGCGGATGTCGCGTGCGTGCTCGACGCGCTCGACATCTTCGTCTTCTCTTCGCGCAAAGATTCGTTCGGCGTCGCGGTGGTCGAAGCGATGCTGGCGGGCGTGCCCGCGATTGTCTCGGACATCGGCGCGCTGCTTGAAGTAACGCGCGGCGGCGAGCATGCGTCGATCTTTCGCACGGGCGACGCGGATGATCTGGCGCGCAAAATGGTCGCGGTCGCGTGCGACCCCGTGCGACAGCGCGAACTCGGAGAACAGGCGCGCCGTTGGGCGAGGCGCGAGTTCGGGATCGAGACGCACATCGGGAATTTGATCAAACTATACGAGTCTCTCGCGGGCGCGGAGTGATCTCGCCCCTTTGAGTTCAGATTGTCATTCGCTTATTCGATGAACGGGAAACGTCCGCGCGTGCGCGTATTGATGGGGATGCCTGATCGTGAGTCTCTGGGTGGACCGGCGGCCTGCGAGCCGCCCTTCGTCGCGGGGTTGCGCGAACTCGGCGCGGAGGTCGTGGAGGAAACTTACGTCTACGGCGAGCGTCCGGGCGGGACGACCTTCCGGCAGCGCGTGCTGCGCGTGCTTGCGACGGGGCGGCGTCTGCGTCGCACCCTGCGCGCGGGCGAGTTCGACATCGTTCATCTGAACTCATCTTTCGACACGATGGCTCTCATGCGCGACGCCGCGACGCTGCGCCTCCTGCTGCCCGCGCGCGCGAAAATCTTCATCAAGTTTCACGGCTCCGACGCCGCGCTCTTCGAGACGAAAAACTCCGCCCTGCGCGCGCTCGTGCGTTTCGTCGTGGCGCACGCGGACGGCATCGGCCTGCTGTCGTCCGAGGAGCGCGGGAATTTCATCCGCGCCGGAGTTGATGGACGAAAACTCTTCGTCGTGAAAAACGTGGTGACGGGCGCAGAAGATGCCGGCCATGCACGCACAGAGCACGGCGCAGGTTCGACGCCGCACGCGAGCGCGGCGCAGGCGCAGAGTCCGAACCTGCGCGCGAAGTTGGGCGTGGACGAAGAGACGCCGCTCCTGCTCTTCATCGCGCGCTTCATCCCGGCCAAAGGTTTGACGGACGTGATCAACGCTTGCGCTATCTTGCGCGATGCAGGCCGCGCGTTCGAGTTGTTGTGTCTGGGCGACGGCGAGGCGCGCGGGGCGGCGGAAGCGGAAACGGCGCGCCTGAAGTTGAATGAGCGCGTGCGCTTCTTCGGCTACGTACCGGAAACCGAGACGGCGGAGTTTTACGCGGGCAGCACGATGCTCGTCTTTCCCACCTATCATTACGAAGGTTTCCCGATGGTCATTTTCAAATCCGTCGCCGCCGGGCTGCCCATCATCACGACGCGCATCCGCGCCGCCGCAGACTATCTACGCGAGCCGGACAACTGCCTCTGGGTCGAGCCGCAAAACCCGCGCCTGCTCGCGGAGAAGATCACGCAACTTCTCGAACGGGCGGAGACGCGCGCCCTGATGCGTCGCCACAATCTCGAACTCGCCAGCCGGTTTACCGCACGCGTCGTAGCCCCGGAGTATCTGGAAATATATAATCAACTCACGAACGCATGAGACAGAATCAGCAACTCGTCAACGCATGAAACAGATTTTGCAGAACTATAAGACGGGCGAAGTCTCCGTCGCCGACGTGCCGCCGCCTATCGCGCAGCGCGGGCGCGTGCTGGTACGCACCGCCGCCTCGCTCATCAGCGCGGGCACGGAGCGCATGGCCGTCGAACTCGGACGCAAGAGCCTGCTCGGCAAAGCGCGCGAGCGTCCAGACCTCGTCAGGCAAGTGATCAAGAAGGCGCAGCGTGAAGGCTTGCTGAACACCTTCAACGCCGTGCAGACGAAATTGAACGCCGCGAACGCGCTCGGCTACAGCGCGGCAGGCATCGTGACGGACGTGGGCGAAGACGTGCCGGGATTCAGCGCGGGCGACCGTGTGGCCTGCGCGGGTGCGGGCTTCGCTTCACACGCCGAAGTGCTCTCCGTGCCGAAGAACTTATGCGTGCGCCTGCCCGACGCGGTTGACTTCGAAGCGGCCTCCTTCGGCACGCTCGGCGCCATCGCGCTGCAAGGCGTCCGTCTGGCCGAACTCACGCTCGGCGAATCCGTCGTCGTCATCGGCCTCGGCCTCCTGGGTCAACTTACAGTCCAACTCCTGAAGGCGAACGGCTGCCGGGTCTTCGGCATCGATCTCGATCCGTCGAAAGTGGAACTCGCGCGCACGCTCGGCGCGGACGACGGCTGCGTGTCCGGCGGCGAGACGTTGCAGGCCGTCTTGGATTGGTCGCGCGGGCGCGGCGCGGATGCGGTGCTGATCACGGCGGCCACCCCGTCCGATCAACCGGTAGAACTCGCGGGTGAGATTTCGCGTCTTAAGGGGCGCGTCGTCGCCGTCGGTCTGGTCGGCATGAACGTGCCGCGCAAAATTTATTACGAACGCGAACTGACGCTCAAAGTCTCGATGTCGTACGGGCCGGGTCGCTACGATCCGGAATACGAGGAGCGCGGCCACGATTACCCGTTCGCCTACGTGCGCTGGACTGAGGGGCGCAACCTCGAAGCCTTTCTCGACCTCGTCGCGGCGGGCAGCGTACGGATCGCGCCGCTCATCACGCACAGGTTTCCCATCGAAGACGGCGAGCGCGCCTACAACCTGATCGCGGGCGAGACGAAAGAGCCTTACCTCGGCATCGTGCTCAGCTACGACACCGGGCGCGAACTCGTGCGGAGCATCGAACTGCGCGGGCGCGACGGCAAGACCAATGCGAGCAGCGCGCGTGCGCCGGGCGCGGCGTCGGTGCATGTCGGCATGATCGGCGCGGGCAGCTACGCGCAAAAGTTTCTGCTGCCGAACTTCAAAGCAAACGGCGCGGCCTTCCAGTCAATTGCGACGGCTTCGGGCATCAACGCGCGTGGCATCGGCGAGAAGTACGACTTTGCGCGCGTCGCCGCGAGCGCGGAAGAGGTTATCGCAGACCCCGACGCAAACTTGATCGTCATCGCCACGCGCCACGATTCGCACGCGGAACTCGCGCGCCGCGCGCTCGCAGCGGGGCGACACGTCTTCGTCGAAAAACCGCTCGCCTTGAACGACGAAGAGTTGGACGGCGTGCTTGAGGCTGCGTCTGCATCGAACGGCGGGCGGCTGCTGGTCGGCTTCAATCGACGCTTCTCGCCGCACGCACGCGAGGCCGCGCACGCTTTCGCCGCGCGCCGCGAACCGCTCTCCATTCTCTACCGCGTCAACGCCGGGCGCATCGCGCGCACGAGTTGGATTCAGGATGAGCGCGAGGGCGGCGGGCGCATCATCGGCGAAGTCTGCCACTTTATAGACTTGATGCATTTTCTGACCGGAGCCGTCACCACGCGCGTCTATGCAGAAGCGATAGCCAGCCGCAACGAGGAGATCGTCGACGAAGATTCCGTGTTGATCACGCTCCGGTTCAGCGACGGCTCAAACGGACAGATCGCCTATCTCGCGGAAGGCGACCGCGCGCTCGCCAAAGAGCGCATAGAGATTTTCGGCGGCGGCAAAACTTTCGTCATCGCAGACTTTCGCTCCGCCGTGCTCTACGAAGGCGGGCGCGAACGCCGCATGAAACTGCGCGCGCAGGACAAAGGACAGGCGGAAGAAGTGCGCGCCCTCTGCGCGATGGTCAGGGAAGGCACGCCCGCGCCCATCGCCCTCCAAGACCTCGCCGCCACCACGCGCGCCACCTTCCGCATACGCGAATCCCTGCGCGCCGGAGAACCAAAAACAGTGACGAGTGACAGGTGACAGGTGACAGGTGACAAGTTAAAACCAGAGACTTGTATCGTGCCGGATGCTTGTATTGTTCTTACTCGTCACTCGTCACTCGTCACTGATCTATCATGTGTGGAATTGCGGGACTAGTTAGCCAGCAGCCGGAGCGGCGCATCGGCGCGATGTTGAAGTCTATCGAGCATCGCGGGCGCGACGACGAAGGTGTGTGGACTTCCGCCTCGGTAGATGGGGAGGGGCGGCGGGCGTGTCTCGGCCACAGGCGTCTGTCGATCATCGATCCGAGCGAGGCCGGGCATCAGCCGATGCAGTATGCCGACGGTCGCTACTCCGTCACGTTCAACGGCGAGATTTACAACTACCGCGAACTCCGCAGGGAACTCGAAGGACGCAACCATCGCTTTCGCACCGACTGCGACACCGAAGTGCTGCTCGCGGCCTACGCCGAATGGGGCGCGGGCGCGCTCGCGCGTCTGAACGGCATGTTCGCTTTCGCCCTGTGGGATGCTTTCGAGCAGGAGTTGATCCTCGCGCGCGACCGCCTCGGCATCAAGCCGCTCTATTACGCGTTCGGCGCGCGGGATGAAAACGGCGCGCACGCGAACGAGGCGGAGGCTTCGAAGTTCGCGTGCGGTTCGTTCATCTTTGCCTCCGAGATCAAAGCGATCCTTGCGACCGGACTCGTCCCGCGCGCGCTCGACACGGAAGCCCTCGATCAATATCTCACCTTTCTCTGGACGCCCGACCCGCACACGGTCTTTCGCGGCATACGCAAACTTCCGCCCGCGCACGTTTTGACGTGGCGCGCGGGCGAGATAGAGGTGCGCGAGTGGTGGGACGTTTCCTTCGCGGAGATCGAAGAGGGCAGAAGCGAAGCGTGGTGGCGCGAGCGCGTGCTGGAAACTCTGGAACGCGTCGTCGAGATGGAGATGGTGTCGGACGTGCCGCTCGGCGCGTTCCTGTCGGGCGGCGTGGATTCCTCTTCCATCGTCGCGCTGATGAATCGCCACAGCGACGGTCGGCGCGTCTCCACTTACACCGTCGGCATCGAGCAGCAGGACTTGCGCTACGACATCATCCCCGACGATGCGCGCTGGGCGCGGCAGGTCGGCAAACTTCTGGACACGGACTATCACGAGTTGATGCTGCAACCGGACGTGTGCGACCTGTTGCCCAAACTCGTCTATCACATGGACGAACCTGTCGCCGACCCGGCGGTCATCACGAGTTATCTCGTCTCGCGTGCGGCGCGCGAGACGCTCACGGTGCTGCTCTCCGGCGTCGGCGGCGACGAAGTGTTTGCGGGCTACCCGCGCCAACTCGCCATGCGGATCGCGGGCGCGCTCGACCCCGTGCCCTTGAGTTTTCGCCGCCCGCTGATGCGCGCGCTCTCGGACGTGCTGCCGGGCGGCCTGCCCGGTCGGCTCACCGCGCCGCTGCGCAACGCCAAGAAGTTTGCACGCAGCGCCGCGCTCGATTTCGAGGCGCGCTATCTAGGCTTCGGCACCTACTTCACAGACGCCGCCAAACGCCGCCTCTACACGGACGACCTGAACGAAGCCACGCGCGACGCCGACGCCTATTGCGAACACCGGCGACACTTCGCGCGCGTGCGCGATGCCGCGCCGCTCAATCGCCTGCTCTACGTCGATCTGAAAACTTTCCTGCCCTGTCTCAATCTGGCCTACACGGACAAGACCTCGATGGCTGCGACGCTCGAAGTGCGCGTGCCGTTCCTGAACGTCGAACTGGTCGAACTCGCCGCGCGCATGCCCGTCAATCTGAAACTGCGCGGGTTGAAACGAAAGTATATTTTGAAACGCGCCGCCGAGAGTTTACTGCCGAAGGAGGTGGTCTGGCGCAAGAAGGCGGGCTTCGGCGCGCCCATCCGCTCGTGGCTGCGCGGCGCGCTCCGCCCTCTGGTGGAAGATTTATTGGCGGAAGAGACTGTCCGCCGTCGCGGCCTCTTCCGCCCCGAAGAAGTTCGCCGCATCATCGACGCGAACCTCTCAGGCCGCGAAGACTACAACCTACAGGTCTTCCAACTGCTCACGCTCGAACTCTGGCAACGCACGTTTATGGACTAACCGCCGCGCACGCTTGAAAGTCTCTCCCCCTACGCCCGCTGCGCACGACCTCGCGCCTTAACCCTCTCTCGCTCCGCGCCCTTCCTGCTCCTTGCGATGGCCGCGCCGAGCACGTTCAACGGCTCATCCTCAACCCGCAAGTGTCCCTCCTGCGCCAGCACGTACAACTTGAGCGCGGCCACATGCGCGCGTGATTGCAGATAGATTATCTCGATTGTTGCCAGCAAAGCCTCGTCCAACTGATTCATGCCGTGCAAGCCCCTCTTGATGGCATCCCTGAAACTGATGAACACGCGCGCCATCGTCTCCGGCGCATCCGCATCGCCTTTCAAGATTGACTCAACCGCCCCAGCCAACCACTCCTGATCAACGATCAGCTTCTCGTCATCCTCCGGCAACTCGTCTGCAACACTCACGGCAACCTCCATTCCGACAATATCAACACGGAATAAAATGGCTGATCCCTACGCGTGCTCCGTCTCATAAACGCGCTTATAACATATTCCTCGCAGCCATAATAGACGGTACTAATGCCGTATACTCCACTTATGCCATATACGAATATGACATGAATAATTGTAGAAGTGGGCACGTTGGGCGGGCTGAAAGGTGGCAAGGCTCGCGCTGAAAAATTATCGCCGGAAAGAAGGACAGAGATAGCTAAACGAGCAGCGCAAATTCGCTGGAATAATGCGGATCGCTCGCCAAAGCAAAAGCAAACTTGAGTCTAAGAGGCTCAGATTGTTGATCTAGTTATTGCGCGGATTAAATCATCGTGCTAGTGTGTGCTTGCTATTTGAATTTGTTGGGGGCGTTTTCTATGGGTTTCTCCTTTGGCCTCCACAAAGTTTCTGTCCAATAGGGGGCAGAAATGACCAAAGCCCTGTGTTCGAGCACAGGGCTTTGGAGTAGAACAAAGGAGAAACTAATGAGTAAGACTGATAACCGTTGGACGTTTCGGTGGACACTGAGATTTTGGGTGTTCACCTTGTCATGCGAAATCAAACCGCCATAAGGTGATTTGATTCTAAGAGGGCGAGCTACAACTCGCTCTCTTTTCTTTTGCAAAGATCAACTGTCAGTTGACGATTTGTAAACTACCACTTGAGTCTTGCGTAACGTTCGTTACGACTTATAACATCGCATGTTAAGTGTATACACAATAGTTGTCAAGAAGTTCTTGAGTCGTAAAATCATGTAAACAAACGGCTTAACCTATAAACATATTGTTTATAACAACTTGTAGTTTATGCAATCCAAATTAATTTGGATCAATTAGGTTCAATATGGTGATCATATCTCCACCATATGATAACGATATGGATTGTATATACCATGTCTAGACGTTATCTAGACATGGTATATAGCCGGATCGTAGTGCGCCGTTCCTGCCCTGTCAAAAATCTTCTTAGAGCATACACACACACTGTTACCCCACTGTCGCATATTCCAATCGCTTGTCGGGCGCGGAGGCTGCGTGTTAATTTCACTGTTTCGCGTGGGGAGAGTTTTTCCGTCTGTAGCGTGCGAGGGGCGCGCGAGGGGAGATAATATTCGCCTGCGCTGCGGCTCTCCATGAGTGATCAGGGTAACAATTTGAAGGAGCAGGTGCGCGCCTTCTGGCAGGCGAACCCATGCGGGACGAAGTTTACGGACGCCGAACCGGGGTCGCGTGAATTCTACGAGCGCGTGGCCGAGCATCGCTACGCGACGGAATGGCACATCCCTGCGGCGGCGTCGTTCGGGCGGGCGCGGAATTTGCGCGTGCTGGAGATCGGGTGCGGGTTGGGCACGGACGGGGCGCAGTTTGCCCGCGCAGGCGCGGATTATACGGGCGTTGACCTGACGGACGCAGCGGTCGAACTGGCGCGCAAGTGTTTCGCCGTCTTCAATCTCAAGGGCGACTTTCGCACGGCTGACGCCGAGCAACTCGATTTTCCAGACGAGTCTTTCGATCTCGTCTATTCGCACGGCGTCCTGCATCACACGCCGGACACGGCGCGGGCGGTGAGGGAAGTGCATCGCGTGCTGCGCCCCGGTGGCCGCGCCATCGTCATGCTTTATCATCGCAACTCTTACAACTACCGGGTCAACATCGGCCTGCTGCGACGCGCCGGGGCGCACCTGCTCAAAACGCCTGCGGGCTTGCAGTTGGCGCATCGCCTGACGGGCGAGCCGGTCGAGTCGCTCGGCGAGCACGCGGCGCGCATCAAGACCGACGCGGAGAGTTATCTCGCGCCCGGCGAGTTTTTGAATCGCAACACTGACGGCGCGGGCAATCCTCTGGCGCGCGTCTATTCGAGACGAGAGGCGCGCGCTCTCTTCAAAGAGTTCGCGGAGGTCGAGACGGCAACCCACTTTCTGAATAAACGCTGGCTGCCCGTCGTCGGTCAACGCCTGTCGCGCCCGTGGGAAGCGCGGCTCGCGTCGCGCTGGGGCTGGCACCTGTGGATTTACGCGCGCAAAGGAGCGTCGAAAACAACTTGACGGATCAGCGGAACATTTTAGTGACGGGCGGCGCGGGCTTCATCGGCTCGCATCTGGTCGAACGCCTGCTCGCGGAACGCGCGTGGCGCGTGACGGTCATAGACGACTTCAACGACTTCTACGACCCCACGCTCAAGCGCAGGAACGTCGCGCCGCATCTCACGCGCGGAGACTTCCAACTCGTCGAAGCGGACATCCGCGAACGCGCCGCGCTGGAGAGAGTTTTCGCCGCGACGAAGTTTGATTGCATCGTGCATCTGGCGGCGCGTGCGGGCGTGCGCCCGTCGCTGAGCGAGCCGTTCCTGTACGCGGAGACGAACATCACGGGCACGCTCAACCTGCTCGAACTCGCGCGCTCTACGGGCGTGCCGCAGTTCGTCTTCGGCTCCTCTTCCTCCGTCTACGGCATCAACGCAAAAGTGCCTTTCTCGGAAGACGATCCGATTCGACAGACCATCAGCCCCTACGCGGCGACGAAGGCGGCGGGCGAAATGCTCTGCCACACCTACGCGCACCTGCACGACATGCGCTGCGTGGCCTTGCGTTTCTTCACCGTCTACGGCGCGCGCCAGCGTCCCGATCTCGCCATACACAAATTTGCGCGGCTCATCTCCACGGGCAAGCCGATCCCGGTCTTCGGCGACGGCACGACGCGGCGCGACTACACTTACGTCGAAGACATCATCGCGGGCGTGCGCGCCGCCATCGACTACCGTGCGAGCAGCTACGAAGCGATCAACCTCGGCGAATCGCGCACGGTGGAGCTACGCGAACTGATCTCTCTGCTCGAACGAGAACTCGGACGCGAAGCTGTGATAGATCGCCAGCCCATGCAACCCGGCGACGTGCCGCAGACCTTCGCCGACATCTCCAAAGCGCGCCGCCTGCTCGGCTACAACCCGCAGACACAGATCGAAGAAGGCATCCGCCGCTTCGTCGCCTGGTTCAAAGAGCAGTGACGAGTAACAGGTGACGAGAGACGAGTTAAAGCAGCAATCTTGTCTTCAAACTTGTCTTCCGTCTTGTCGCCTGCCCCGTCAGATCATCATTTATGAAAGAGCGTCTGTTGGAATATCTCGCGTGTCCTGCGTGTGAGGGCGAGTTGGCGTTGGCCTCCGTCGCCGGGCGGGACGAGTCGCGCGGGTGGACGGAGATTTTGGAGGGTGAGTTGGCGTGTCGAGGCTGCGCGCGCAGGTTTGCGATCAGGCGCGGGGTGCCGCGTTTCGTCGAGGCGGGGGAGATTGAAGGCGAGAAGGCGGCGACCGCCGAAAACTTCGGCTGGCAGTGGCAGCATTTCACGCAGGACGATGAGCGTTACGACGAGCAGTTTCGCGGCTGGCTCGCGCCCGTCGCGCCGGAGTTCTTTAAAGATAAACTCGTGCTCGAAGGCGGTTGCGGGAAGGGAAGGCATACGCAACTCGCCGCCCGCTGGGGGGCGCGCGAGGTGATGGGCGTTGACCTGAGCGGCGCGGTCGAGACGGCCTTCGACGCCACGCGCGACCTGCCGAACGCGCACATCCTGCAAGCCGACATCTATCATCTGCCGCTCAGGCGTCGCACGTTCGATTACGCCTTCTCGGTCGGCGTGCTGCATCACCTGCCCGACCCGCGCGCGGGCTTCATTGCGCTCTCGACGCGCGTGCGTGCGGGCGGTCATCTTTCGGCGTGGGTCTACGGCGCGGAGAACAACGAATGGATCACGCGCTTCGTCTCTCCGCTGCGCGAGCGCGTCACTTCGCGCATGAGCCGCCGCATGCTGCTGCACCTCTCCAAGTTGCCGACCGCGCTCGTCTATGCCGCGACGAAACTCGTCTATGCGCCTTTGAACCGGAGCGCACGCGCCGGGGCACTCGCGCGCCATTTGTTTTACAATGACTACCTGAAGTCAATCGCGGATTTCGGCTGGCGCGAGCAGCACACCATCGTCTTCGATCATCTGGTCGCGCCGACGGCCTTCTACATCTCGCGCGCGGAGTTTGAAGAGTGGTGGCGTGAGATCGAGGCGACGGACGTGCGGACGGGCTGGCACAATCAAAACAGTTGGCGCGGCTTCGGACGAATCGGCCAAAGCGTTGGCCGCGACGACGAGCGACAGGGCGAAGCAGATGGCGAGTGAAGTTAAAACGAACGGCCTGCCCGATTTGCCGCAGGAGATGGAGCGGCACACTTATGCGATCATGTACGAAGTCGAAGGATCGCACTGGTGGTTTGCCGGTCGCCGCCGCATCCTCGAAAGTTTTGTGCAAAGGATCGTCGCCGAACTGAATACACAGGGACGCGCGCCGCGCATTCTCGACGTGGGTTGCGGCACGGGCGCGAACTTGGAGATGCTGGCGCAGTTTGGCGAGGCGGAAGGCGTAGACGTGTCGGAAGACGCGCTCGCCTTCTGTCGCGCACGCGGTTTGACGCGCGTGACGCTCGGCGCGGCGGAACGCCTCCCTTACGCGGACGACTCGTTCGATCTCGTCACCGCGCTCGACGTGGTGGAGCATCTGGACGACGACGCGGGCGGCCTCCGTGAGATGCGGCGCGTGCTGCGTCCCGGCGGTCGCGCGCTGCTGTTCGTCCCGGCCTTCATGTGGCTGTGGGGCGTGCAGGACGACGTGAGCCATCACCGCAGGCGTTACACTCTGCCGCAACTGACGGAGCGCGTGCGTGAGGCCGGGTTCGAGATCGAGCGCGCGACTTATGCGAACGTCACGTTCTTCGCGCCCATCCTTGCGGGACGCCTGCTCATGCGCGCGACGGGCGCGCGTCCCGCGTCGGAAAACAACATCAACGTGTCGGCCTTGAACGGAGTGCTCGGCCACATCTTCGGCGCGGAGCGTTTCTGGCTGCGCCGTCTGAATTTTCCCTTCGGCGTCTCCGCCGTGTGCGTGGCGCGGAGGGTGGAGTAGCGATGAGAGTTTACGAAGAAGAAGAGACTTTGAAGCGGCGGCGCGTGGAAGTGCCGCGCGCGGCGGGCACGGCGGACGACGGCGGCGAGACGCCGGACATCTCCGTCTTTCTGCCCGTCTTCAACGAAGAGCCGAACCTGCGCCCGCTCCACGCGAAGATGACGGACGCGCTCGACGCGCTCGGGCGCACGGCGGAGATCATTTACGTGGACGACGGTTCGAGCGACGGCAGCCTCGAAGTGTTGCGCGAGATCGCGGCTGCGGACGCGCGCGTGCGGGTCATCGCCCTGCGACGCAATTACGGGCAGACCGCCGCGATGAGCGCGGGGATTGATGCGGCGCGCGGGCGCGTGTTGATTCCGATGGACGCCGACCTGCAAAACGATCCGGCGGACATTAAACGCCTGCTGGAGAAGTTGGACGAGGGTTACGACGTGGTTTCGGGCTGGCGCAAAGACCGGCAGGACAAGGCCATCACGCGGAAGTTTCCTTCGATGCTGGCGAACCGCCTGATCTCCTGGATCGGCGGCGTGCCCCTGCACGACTACGGGTGCTCCCTGAAAGCCTATCGCCGCGATTCGCTCGCGGACGTGCGGCTCTACGGCGAGATGCACCGCTTCATCCCGATCTACGCTTCGTGGGCGGGCGCACGCGTCACGGAGTTGCCTGTAGACCATCACGCGCGCACGATGGGCGTCTCGAAGTACGGCCTGTCGCGCACGCTCAAGGTCATCTTCGATCTCGTCACGATCAAGTTCATGGCGTCGTACCAGACGAAACCGATCTACGTCTTCGGCTCGTTCGGCATGCTGGCCTTCGCGATCTCTTTCATCGCGGGACTGTGGGCGGTCTTTCTCAAGCTCGTCGAGGGCGTCTCTTTCATCCTGACGCCGCTGCCCGTGCTCGCCATCGTCATGTTCGCCGTCGCCATACAGTTTTTCCTGATGGGACTCCTCGCCGAGATGCAGGTGCGCACCTATCACGAATCGCAGGCCAAGACCATCTACGCCGTGCGCGAACGAATCGGATTTGAAAAACAGTGACGAGTGACAAGTTAAATCAAGAACTTGTCTTTAAACTTGTCGCTTGTTCCTAACTCGTCACTCGTCACTCGTCACTGTTCTCTTATGTGTGGAATCACCGGATGGGCGTTTATGGATGCGCGGACGCCGCAGGCGGAGGGCGCGGCGGAGTTGCTGCGTTCGATGTGTGCGCGGATGACGCATCGCGGGCCTGACTCGGAAGGGTTGATGACCGAGACGGGCATCGCGCTCGGCATGCGACGGCTCGCCATTATTGATCTGGCGACGGGCGAGCAGCCCGCCCTGAGCGAAGACGGGCAGGTGGCCGTCGTCTTAAACGGCGAGATCTATAATTATCGTGAGTTGCGCGCCAGTCTGGAAGATCGCGGTCATTCGTTTAGAAGCGCGTCGGATACGGAGGTGCTGCCGCATCTCTACGAAGAGTACGGCACGGGGATGCTCGCGCACCTGAACGGCATGTTCGCCTTCGCCCTGTGGGACGCGCGCCGTCGCAAGTTGTTCATCGCGCGCGACCCGTTCGGCGAGAAGCCGCTTTATTGGGGCGTGTTCGAGGGGCGTCTGTTGTTCGCGTCGGAGCCGAAAGTTCTGCTGGCGCACCCCAGCGTGCGCGTGCGTCTGAACATGGACGCGCTCCGGCAATATCTCTCTTTCGATTACGTTCCCGCGCCGCTCTCGATCTACGAGGGCATCCAGAAACTTCCCGCCGCGCACGCGCTCACGCTCGAAGACGGGCGCGTCGAAGTCTGGCCTTACTGGCAACTCAGTTATCGCAAGCCGGAACGCGTGCCGAGCGAAGCGGAGGCGGCGGCGCGCGTCGAAGAGTTGTTGGCCGACTCGGTGCGCCTGCGTCTCGTGTCCGACGTGCCGCTCGGAGTGCTCTTGAGCGGCGGCGTGGATTCTTCCACGGTCGCCGCGCTCGCCGTGCGCGCCTCGGCTGAGACGGTCAAGACTTTCTCCATCTCTTTCGCCGAAAAATCTTTCGACGAATCGGCCTACGCGCGCGGCGTCGCAGACTTCCTGCACACGGATCATCACGAGGAACGCCTGAACTCGAACCTCGCCGCAGACCTCATCGGCGAGATCGGCTCCTGGATGGACGAACCCCTGAGCGACCCTTCGCTCGTGCCCACTTACCTGCTCTCGCGCTTCACGCGCCAGCACGTGACGGTCGCGCTCGGCGGCGACGGCGGCGACGAGATTTTCGCGGGCTACCAGATGTATCCCGCGCATAGATTAGCGCGGCTCTATGCGCGCGTGCCGCCCGCTGCGCGTCGCCTGTTCATCGAATCAGTCGTGCGGCGTCTGCCGGTCAAGACGAAGAATCTCTCGCTCGATTTCAAGGCGCGCAAGTTTATCGAAGGCATGCGCTACGACGATCCGGTGGCGCGTCATCACGTCTGGTTCGGATCGTTTACGCCGGAGCAGCAGGAACTTCTGCTCACGCCCGCCGCGCGGGGCGCAACCAGCATGGATGTCTACGCGGGCGCGCGCGCTCTGCTCGCAGAGTGCGACGCGGAGGACACGGTCGAGCGGATGCAGTATCTCGACACGAAGCTCTATCTCGCCGAAGATATTTTGACGAAGGTTGACCGGACGAGCATGGCCGTCTCGCTCGAAGTGCGCGCGCCGTTTCTCGACCGCCGCGTGGTGGAATACGTCGCGTCGCTCCCGGCCAGTTACAAACTGCACGGCAGCACCTCGAAGTATATTTTGAAGCGCGCGATGCGGGCGCACCTGCCGCCGTTTGTCACGCGACGCGGCAAGAAAGGCTTCGGCGTGCCCGTCGCCGAATGGCTCAAGGGGCGTCTCAGCCCGCTCGCGCGCGATCTGCTGTCGCCCGCGCGCCTCAGTCGGCACGGCCTGTTCGACGCGGCCTACGTCACGCGCCTGCAAGACGAACATGAACGCGGCGCGGCCAACCATCGCAAACTGCTCTGGACGATCCTCATCTTCGAACTCTGGCATGAGAGTTTTATCGAGACGCCGCGCCGGATGCAGCCGGAGGTCGGAGAGCGGAAGTCGGGGGTGAGAGGTTAAAGGTGAGAGGCCGGTTGAGAGGCGCGCAGAGGCGAGAGGCCGGGAGCCGGTTAAATCAGCCTGCGCTTTGAACTGACTCCGGCCTCTCAACTCCGGCCTCTTCTATTATGATTGAAGTCGAGCAGGCGTATGAGACTCTCGCAGCGTGGTGCCGCGCGCGCGGCTACGCCGGACACGATCCCTTCGACGGTTTGAACAGCCGCCTGTTCCAGTCCACGCCTTTGCGGAACTCGCGCGCCGCGCGTCTCGCTTGGACGCAGGCGTTCAAGCGCGCGCCGTTCAGTCTGCGTGCGGCGGCGCGCGTGCCTGCCGGGCGCAACTCGAAAGGCACGGCTTTGTTCGCGCTCGCCGCGCTCTCGCGTTTTCGCGCGACGCGAACATCCGGGGCGGAGAGGGAAGCGCGCGAGTTGTTGGACGCGCTGCTCTCGGCGCAACTTGCGGGATGGAGCGGCGCGTGCTGGGGCTACAACTTCGACTGGCAGGGGCGCGCTTTTTTCGCGCCGCAAGGGACGCCGACCATCGTGCCCACGGCCTTCGCCGCGCGCGCTCTCGTGGAGGCGGCGCACAGTCTCGCCGATGAAAAATACCTGCGCGCGGCGCATAGCGCGTGCGAGTTTATTCTGGGCGACCTCAAACGGAGCGAAGAGCGCGCGGACGAAATTTGTTTCAGCTATACGCCCCTTGATGAAACGCGCGTCTTCAACGCGAGCTTGCTGGCGGGGGAGACGCTGGCCTGTGTCGGCGCGTTGACGAAGGAAGAAGCGTTGGTGTCCGCAGGGGTGCGTGCGGCGCGTTACGTCGTCAGGCGGCAGCAAACGTCGGGCGCGTGGGCTTACGGCGCGGCGGACTTTCAGGGTTGGGCTGACAATTTTCACACGGCGTTCATTCTCACCTCGCTCGCGCGCATCATGGAGGCGAGCGCGGAGGCGCGTGCGGAATTTGCGGAGCCGCTCAGGCGCGGCTGCGAGTTCTGGCGGGAGAACTTCTTTCTTGCGGACGGTTGGCCGAAATACTACCATGACAGGCAGTACCCGGCAGACGCACACGCGGCGGGCGCAGCCATCGTCACCTTAGTCGAACTGAGAGATCAGATGCCGTGCGCGCTCGCGCTCGCCGAACGCATCACGCGCTGGACGCTCGAAAATTTACGCGACGGGCGGCGCGGCTTCTTCTACTACCAACGGCGTCGCTTCTACACCGTCCGCACGCCCTACATGCGCTGGACGCAAGCGTGGATGTTGTACGCGCTGGCGAGACAGATCGAAGGGATGAAGGATGGGGGATGAGGGATGTATAAGAAAACAACTCGACGGAGTTGAGCATTCCTTTCATCCCTCATCCCTCCGCCCTCATCTCTTTTTATGTCGCGTATCTGGATCGATCTCGCCAACTCGCCGCACGTGCCGTTCTTCGTTGCGTTGCGGGAGGAGTTTGTGGCGCGCGGGCACGAGGTGGAAGTGACGGCGCGAGAGTTTGCGCAGACGGTCGAGTTGGCCGAGCAGGCAGGCTTGAGGCCGACGGTTATGGGCGAGCATGGCGGGCGCAAGCTGGCGGGCAAGGCGGGCAACCTGTTGGAGCGTGCGCGCGCTTTGAGGAGTTGGGCGCGCGGGCGTCGCTTCGAGTTGGCCGTCAGTCATAATTCATACTCGCAGATCGTGGCGGCGCGCGCCCTTCGTTTGCGAAGCGTGACGCTGATGGATTATGAACACCAGCCCGCGAATCACCTGGCGTTTCGACTGGCCTCCCGCGTCATCGTGCCGCGCGTGTTTCCCGCCTCCGCGCTCCGGCGTTACGGCGCGCCGGAGCGCAAGGTGCAGCGTTACGACGGCTTCAAGGAGGACGTTTATCTGGCGGACTGGCAGCCCGCGCCCGGCGCGTTTGAAAACTTACGTGACTCGCTCGGCGTGAGTGAACGAGACGTGCTGATTGTGGTGCGCCCGCCCGCGCGCGATGCGCTCTATCATCGCTTTGACAACGAACTGTTCGACGCGCTGCTCGAACACTTATGCGCCCGGCGCGACGCGCGCATCGTCCTGCTGGCGCGCACGGACGCGCAGCGCGAGGAGTTTGACGCGCGCCACCGGAGCGAGAATGTCATCATGCCCGAAAACGCTCTCGACGGGGCAACGCTCATCGCCGCCTCAGACCTCGTCGTCAGCGCGGGCGGCACGATGAACCGCGAAGCCGCCGCGCTCGGCGTGCCCGCCGCCACGGTCTATGCCGGAGAATGGGCGGCGGTGGACGAGGCGCTCGTGCGCGAAGGCAGGCTCACACGCATCCGCACGCGCGAGGACATAGGGAACCTGCGAGTCGCCAAAAAGGATATCGCGACGAACGCACGCCGCGCCCACGGCGTCCGCGCCCAAGTGGCCGAAATGATATTGCAGTGACGAGGGAGGGGTTAAAACAAGAGACGTAAATCGTAAGCCCTGAAATCGTAAGCCGTGAAAACGCAAATCGTGAAATCGTAAGCCGTGAAATCGTGAATAGAGAAAAACTGCTTTCGTCTATTTACGATTTACGATTCACGATTTACTGCTTTAATCTCGTCACTCGTCACTTGTCACTTAAAAAGATGCGGGCTGAGCGTTTCGATAAATTGAGAATTGATGCCAGCGCGGTGCGTGTGCCGGGGCGCGCGCCGAAGTGGGCTTTGCCGTCTGTGAAGATCGCGCTCGTGGCGGCGGATGCGCTCATCTCGGTGGCGTCGTTTCTGGCGGCTTTCTATCTGCGCGAGGGCGAGCACGTCATCACGGAGTTCAATGCGGGGCGGCTCAATTGGAGCGCGGAGTTTGCGCCGTACGCGGCGGTGCTCCTGTTCGTCGTGCCCGTGCGCGTGCTGGCACACGCTTATTACGATCTTTACAAACTGCGCGGCGA
>DASWNS010000541.1:0-2795 GCA_036399115.1 Pyrinomonadaceae bacterium
CGCCGCTCGTCACGATCACGGTACCTTTTACCATGACCGGCAGCCTCGCCCTGTCGCTCGTCCCCGAACGACCGCCAGCCCTCTTCACCACGACGCTCAGCGGGCAGGGAACCGCGACCCTGCTTTTGAGCAGCTACTTCACCGAATCACACGGCTGGCTCCACGATTTTCAGGGCGTCACCTTCAACTTCGCGCCCGCCGCGCCCGCCGCCGTTCCCGAACCGGCGACCCTCATCCTGTTCGGCACGGGGCTGACCGCCATGGCCGCGCGCTACCGTCGTCGCCGCCGCAAAGATTAAACCGGACGTAAGGGTCGCATGAGAGACGGGATGTGCGATGAGGCGGGATGTGTGATGTAGATGCGTCGTAGCGCGGTGAGAAATTTTCCTGACGGCTTCGGCGGGCGAAACAAACTCTGTTCCAACTCCCTGTAAGCGCACCCTCGCGCGTCGCCGCCTGTCCCGACGCTGAATCTTAAATCCGGCAAATAAACTGCACGCCTGTCTACGTCCCGGCCTCAACGTCCGGCTCTTTCGCATGGAAGGTCGAGCCTTCTTTCCAGCGGCGATACATGTAGAGGGAGAAGGCGAGCCAGAGGCCGCCGAGGAAGTATGCGCCGATGGTGTCGCTCGGCCAGTGTGCGCCGAGATAGACGCGCGAGAGGCCGACGAGGGCGACCATCGAGGCGTTGACGGTGAGCGCAAGGCGGCGTGCGAGCGTACGTTTCGGCAGCAGCGCATAGGCGACGAAGAAGAGGAAGCCGAAATAGCAGACGTAGAAGGTGACGTGTCCCGAAGGAAAGCTCTGGCTCTCGTGCAGGCGAAAGACGTTCACGTCAGGGGCGGCGGGGCGCGGGCGCGCGATGAGCATTTTGAAGGCGCGATTCAGGATGCCGCTGCCCGCCGTGCTCAACAGCAGCCCGAAGGCTTCGCTGCGCAGGCCGAAGAACAGAAAGACGAGAAAGGTAACGGCGGCGAGCGCGTAAGGCACGATGCCGTAGCCGATGTAAGAGACGGCGAACATCAGCAGGTTGAGCGCGTCCGTGCGCCACGATTGCAGCCAAAGGGCGACGGCTCTGTCCCATGCGAAGTAGGCGTTGGCGCGTGCGTAAAAGGCGAGGACGGCGAAGGCGACGAGCACCACGGAGTAGCGCACCTGCGCGCGCCACAGGCGAGAGGCGGCGATGCGTCGCAACAGGCGACGGCGCGGTGTGTCTGCGGGCTTGCTTCCGGCTTCTTCCATGTTCGTTATTTCGGACGACAGCGAAAGTTCGGTTAACGCCTGCTCGCGAGTGTTTTATCATACCTTCACTTCAAACCACGATAAGATGACGGCACGCATCTAACTTTCGCCAGCGTCGCTGCGATAAAGAGAAGGGGGTTCGCCGTGCTCAGAGTTGAATACAAGGAAGGGTTGTACCTGCCCGATCTCGACCTGTGGCTCGACGCCGACGCGCCGCGCGAGCATTGCGTCATCTCGCACGCACATGCGGATCACATCGCGGAGCATCGTTCGATTGTCTCCACGCCGGAGACGGCACGCATCTTTCAACACCGTCGCGGCGAGACGGAAGTGACGACGCAGGTGTACGGCGAGCGACGCGACTACGGGCGTTATGCGCTGACTTTCTACCCGGCGGGGCATTGCCTCGGCTCGTCGCAGATTCTCGTCGAAGCCGGGGGCGAGCGGCTGGTCTATACGGGCGACATCAAGTTGCGCCCGAACGTCGCGGCGGAGTCGGCGGTCATCATCCCCTGCGACACGCTCGTCATGGAGTCTACTTTCGGCGACCCGCACTATCGCTTCCCGCCCGACGTGGCGACCTTCGAACGCCTCTACGCCGGAATTGATCGCGCCTTCTCGGACGAACGCGTGCCCGTCGTGCTCGCTTACGCGTTGGGCAAGAGTCAGGAGGCTCTGGAGTTGCTTTTGCGGCGCGGCTATCGCGTGACGCTGCACGGGTCGGTGTGGAACGTGGCGGAGATTTACAGGGAGTGCGGCGTGGAGTTTTCGGGGCGTTATGAAAAGTACGACCGCGAGCACTTGAAGGGGCGCGTGCTCATCGCGCCGCCGGGTTGCCGCAAGCAGCCGATGCTCCTCAACATCGAACGCCGCTACCTGATCATGCTCACGGGCTGGGCTTTGAACCGCAGCGCGCCCTACATGTATAAGGGCGTCGATCTCATCCTCCCGCTCTCCGATCATGCAGACTACGACGATCTCGTGCGCCTCGCACGCGAGACGGGCGCAGCGCGAATCATCACCATGCACGGCGAGCCGAAGTTTGCCGCGCACCTGCGCGAACTCGGCTTAAACGCGGAGCACCTCGCGCACCATCCGAGCGCGCCCGCCAAAACGAAAAAGCGCGCGCCCAAAAAAGCCGCCAACGCCGTCAACCGTTCCCTCTTCGACTGAAAAAGTCCCGTCAGGGAGGTTTGAAGTTTTCGCTGCCACCTTCAAACGTCCCTGACGGGACACGCCTTTTCAACTTCGCACCTTATCCCGGACGATCAACAGCCGCGCTCTTTTCAAACCTTCCTGACGCGACTTTCAGACGACCTCTCAGGCTTCCTCCGCATAAATTTACGGCTTGGCGGTCAACGCCTTCACTTGCTCGCCGCAGTCGTTGCAGATGCGCGTGATGGCGCGTTCGAGGTTGGGGTCAACGTCTGTCAGTATTTGCAGGACGTTGACGGGCAGGCGCATCGTGACGACCATGTATTGCTCGTTGGCGACGGGACTGGAGAGCGCGCGCGTGAAAGCATTGAGCAGCGCATTGAGGTCGGGCGGCTTCG
>DASWNS010000542.1:0-10966 GCA_036399115.1 Pyrinomonadaceae bacterium
GCCGCTGATGACCACGCCCGGCGTGCCGTTGCCGGAGATGATGTTGCGTTCCCCCGGAGTCGTGCCCCCGATGAGGTTGCCGGTCGACCTACTGCCGATGCTCACGCCGCTCCCGACAGGGTTCAAGGCGGCTGTTCCGGCGCGGTTCAACCCGATGTAGTTACCTTTCACATGATTCCCGGTAGATGCGCCATAAGGCGTGTCGCCGTCAATGGTCAAGCCCCCGATGATCACGTTGCGCGCCCCGGGCGTGTTGCCCCCGATGACGTTGTTCGAGCCGCTAAAGATGGAAAAGGTTTGAGAGCCTTGTTTGAGGGCGATGCTGCCCGAAACGTCAGTGCCGATCATGTTGCCCGACACCTGATTGCTATGTGAGCCGATGCCGAGATGAATATCCGGCCCACGATTCCCGGCGAGCACATTCCCGTCGCCTGCCGCCGCGCCGCCGATGAGATTGCCGGACGATCCCAAGAGATACACGCCCGCGTTGTTGCCGACGTGCTGTGTCCCGCCGGGATCGGTTCCGATGTAGCAGTTCTGGACGACATTCCCGCCCTTCTCCTTCATGTGTATCCCGGCTGACACGAAACCGTTGATGACCAGAGATTTCACGACCGTCGAACCGGACAGGATCGTTAAGCCGTGTGAGTCGGCCTTGAATAACTTCGCGCCCGACAGGACGACGAGCGGCTTGCCGTCGTAGCCCGGCTGGGTTGTGCCGTCGATGATGAGAGGATCGGTGATGTCCGGCAGCGGCAACGGAAAAGCGAGGCCAACTTCTATCTTCTGCGCTCCGGGCGGGAGATTGAAAGCGATGGTGTCCGTGCCCGGCGAAGCGTTGGCGGCAGTGATCGCATCCCTGAGCGAACCGGCACCGGAATCATTGTTATTGGTGATAACAAACGTCGTGCCCGTAGAGGCTTGAGTGTTGCGTGCGAAGGGAAACGCCGGACGTAGAAAAAAACCGTTCACCAATACCAGCAGAACGAGGATGGACAGATATGTGGCTCGTTTTCTCGGACGCGCGGAGACAGCCTGAGCACGGAGGGGCACACGTATGAAGAGTCGCAAAGTATTGTCTCCACTTAGACGGAAGAAGTTTGATTTAGAATCTGAAATACTGCTTTGATGGGAACTGAGAGGAAATACAAAGACCGGCAAAACGAGACTCGGACGCGCATTCGGAACAGTGCAATTTAAGTGCTTATCATCCGGCAGGGTATTTGATGGCAGACAGCCCGATTGGTTGCTTGAATGCCTTTGAATTTCAGCCTTAAAAGCAACTTCCGCGATTCGCCCTGACCTGTCCGAATGCGTGTCAAAAACCGCTCATAGCTTAGCACGCCACGCGGTTAATGCCCCGCCCTTTAACGACACGCCGCGCAATGACAAGCCGGAGAGGGGCTTACCACAGTCCAAACTCGCGTCACACCGGACGCCCCGAAACCGTGTGTATTCACTTTTGAAGGTTACGAAACTTCGCACCTCACTTCTTTTCTCTTCCTCTCTACCTGTCGAGCGCCTTCCTGTTTTTCGTATCTATTTTCCAATCCGCTGGATGGGTGAATTTTATTGCGTGAGGGCGAAACGATTTCTGCCGGTTCGCGTATTACCGTGTGCAGTTCCCGCAAATTTGTTGTTACCCCGCAAAGGAGAGTTTTAAATGAAACGCAAGATCGCAGCAGGCAGCGTCGCGTTAGTGGCGCTCGTGGCGCTGAGTCTGGTCGTCGCATCGGCGGCGGCAAAGGCAGACTTCAGCGGCAAGTGGTCGTTGGACAAGACGAAGAGCGAAGGCTTGCCGCCCAACATCGAACAGACCATGACCGTTACGCAGACGGGCGACAAGATCGAGTTAGAAACCAAAGTTACCACCCCGCAAGGTGAGCGCGTCGTCAAGGACAGCTACACGGTGGACGGCAAAGAAGTTGACTTCACCCCGCAAGGACCACAGGGCGCGATTGGCAAAGGCAAGCGCACCGCCAAGTGGTCTGCGGACGGAATGGGCTTGGAAGTGAGCGAGACGGCCACGCTCGACGGCCCGAACGGCGCGGACGAAGTTTCGGCCACGCGCAAATGGACGCTCGCCCCCGACAGCAAAACCCTGACCATCGAACTGACCTTCAACGGCGAACAGGGCACACAGAAAACCAAGCGCGTCTTCGTTAAGCAATAGAAAATCCCGACCCCCTCTAACCACACCAAAAAGCCCCGCCTGCACATACGGCAGCGCGGGGCTTTTTCTACGGAGGTTAGCGCGCGAAGAAAGATTTTTCAGCTCTCGCACAAAGTTCGCACACGCACGCGCTGCCCGCGCAGTTCGCCCTCCCACAGCGTCTTGCGGCTGCACTCGTGCCGCAAATATTTCCACAGCGCGCCGCGTTCGTATTCGTCAAGGTCGGCGGGGATGAGGTCGAAGACGGCGCGCGAGGCGATGACGATCAACTTCCGCTTCGGTCGCGAGATGGCGACGGTGAGACGGCGCGGCTCAAGTAAGAAGCCGCTCTCAAGTTGTGCAAACTCGCGGTCAGAGACAGTGGCCGACAGGATGATCAATTCGCGTTCGCCGCCCTGAAAACGCTCTACCGTGTCAATCGAGTTAGCCAACTGCGGGAGACGTGCGCGCAAGAGAGCCTTCTGCGCGCGATGCGGCACGACCACGCCGATGCCGCCCTCGCCGCCGCACCCTAATTTTTCGCAGGCCACCCCGGCCAGTTCTTCCACCAGAGATGCTTCGAACTCGTTCGACTGTTGCGAACCGCACTCGTCGTGTTCGACGACGACGAGCGAATGTTCGGCCTCGAAGGCCGCGCCGAGCCACCCTGCGAGGCCATCGCCGGGCATCATGCGTTCGCGCCTGTCCGAACGAAAATTGATGTCGTCGGCGGCGTAGATATGACGCTGCAAGAAGGCCGCGATCTCTGCGGGGATGCGAAACGATTGGTCGAGGGCTTCGCTCTTGAAGCCGTGCGCGCGCAATGTCTCAAAGATGGAGAGGTGCGGGCGGGCGTGTTTCAGGTCGCGGCGGCTCTCCCTGTCCCACGCGTGCGCGAGGATGGGAGGCATCTGCCGGTGGTCGCCGATGGCGATAAACTGCCCGTCGCCGCGCAGGAAGGCCGCCGCCGTCATGGCCTCCGCGATGCCCATCTGCGAAGCCTCGTCAACGACGACGAGATCGAACAACTCCTGCGACCAATCAATGGCACGCCCCTTCGACGCGCCTTTCTTGACCAGATTGTAAATCCCGCCCGGCGTGCCGCCGACCACGAGCAGAGGCTCTTCGAGCAACATCGCCCACTGTTCCACTGCGCTCAGTTCGCTGCCGCCATCGGCGAACAGGCGCACCACTCCTTCCGCCAACTCTTCGCCCGCATCATTCGAAATCTTCGCCACGCGCAGACCTTCAAGCGGCGCGAGACGCGGATCATCAGGCGCGGCCTTCAACAGTTGGCGTGCGCGTCTGGCGATGCTGGCGAGCGCGATTGACGTGGCCGCGTGAGTCTTGGCCGCGACGGCTACGCGGAACGGCCTCGCGGGAGTGGCGAGCGCGAGCGCACGCGCCAGCACCGCGAAGCCGAGCGTGTGGCTCTTGCCCGTTCCCGGTGGTCCCTGCAACACGAGCACGCGCTCCGTCAGGTAGTCTCCGACCACGCGCGCCTGCGCTTCCGTCAATCCGTACGGCGCTTGCGCACGCGAAGCGAGCGCGGCGATCTCCTTCGCATCGCGCAGACGCTTCGGGCGAATGGCGCGCTGTCGCTTCCCCTCCTCCGTGTCCGCGAGCCACCCGTAGAGATGATTCGACGCGGCATGGCGGCAGGCATCCAAAAACTTATCGGCGTTGAGATCGTCTGCCATCTCGTCAATCGTACAGACCGCGCCCGCCTCCGGTTTGAACAACCAGTGCGGGTAGCGAAACTCCGAGTTCTTGAAACTCATCGCGAGCAGCCGGAGCCGGACGCGCCCTTCGTCTAACGATTCGACGACGGCCAGCCGCCCGCGCACCAGTTTGCGTGCGGGCAGAAACTTTCCCGTCTCGTCCGTCGCAGGATTCAGGAGCACCCAGTCGCCTTCGCGAAAACGGAGCGCGCACATCTCTGCGGCATCGGTACCGGTCAACAATTCGCCGTCGAGTCTGGCGAAGCTGAACTCCGCGCGTTCTTCCCCGCGCTCCGACTTCTCGTATGAATCGCAACGGACGACGAGCGTGCGCCCGCCCGCCGCGCGTTGTTCGGGCGGAAGCGAGAGGTGCAGCAACAACTCCTGCATCTTCGCGTGGTGTTCGAGGTAGAGAAAATCTTCGAGCGCACGACCGAGCGTGATGGCGTTCGTGTCCAGTTCCGTCTGGTCGAGTCGTTCAAGCGCGAGCGGTTGTTTCTCGACCTGCCGGTTCTTGTATTGAAAACTCTCTTCGATGAAACGAAGCGCGCGACAGCGTTCCGCCGCGAGCGCGCAAAGGTCTTCCAGACTCGTGCCCATGAAGCCGCGAATCTGCGTGCGTTCCCGCTCCTGCATCTCCGGCGATTCCCTGAGCAGCCCCCACGCCGCGTAAGCGTATTCGAGCGGAATCTCCGTGCCGAAGCGCGCAGCCGATTCAACCCGCGCCGTGTTCGGCGCACGCTCTTCCGCCGTCGCTGCGACGAACTCGCCGCTCGCCGCGTCGCGCGCGAAGAGACGCTTGTTGTCGAAGATGCGCGCGCGAAAAGTTTTGAGAAACTCGCGCTCCCCATCGCGCCACTCGAAATTCATTTCGCGCGCCACTTCGTAGAGGTTCTGACAGACCGCGCCGAGGTTCAGACGCTCGCCGACCTCTTCCGCGAGAAAAGAGATCATCCCCTGCGTTAGGGCGGGCGTCGAAGTCAGCAGATCATAGAAGGCCGGAATCGCGCACAGAGCCTCGAAGTGGCGCGCGAGCGCGTCCAGCAGAGAGCGTTGCCCGCGCCGGTCGTAGAGATAGACATGAATGGGCGCGCTCGTTGAATCGGCGGCTTCGGCAATCGCCGGAAGCAGACGCGCGATCCAGCCGACGAGCAGCGCACGCTCGCTCTCCGTGTCGGGCTTCGTCGGCGTGTGCTCAACAATTTCCGACGCTCCCGCAGGCCCCGCGACGAGCGCGGACAAGAGGTACACTTTATCTTCCAGATGATCGCGCTGCGCATCGACATAGACTTTGATTAAATTCGGATACTGCCCTTCGTCCGGCAGCGATCCCCAATCTGCGCCGAGCATGTAACGCTTCGCTTCGACGTTTGAGCCGAGACTTTTGAGCGCGGCGCGTGCGCGCTGCGCCAGCACGGGCAGACGCGCGCCGAGCGGCCAGCGTCCGCCGATGCGCGCAAAGTCGCTCGCCTTATCCGGCGCGGGCAACATCGCGCCGTGCCCGTAGTTCATCAACGAAAAAAGCTCACGCGCTGTCGTCATGCCCATACTGATGAGCGCGCTCTTTTCCGTCGCGGTAATGGTCGGGACGAGAGAGAGGTCTTCGCGTTCGGCGGTGTCTATGAAGCAGAGCGCGTTGTAGGGGCAGCCGTCGCAGTGTGCGCCGAGATGATAAGAGGCGTCTGTAAAACTTCGCGCGGCGGCGCGTGCGACATCCGAATCGGGCGCGGCGACGAGTTGTTCGATCTCGTCCAGATAAAGCGAGAGATCGAAACGTTCAATTCTGTCGGGCGATAATTCCGAACCGCGCGCGGCAATCGCGCCTTTCAACGTGGCGGGTTTGAGTCCGGCCTCTCGCAGAGCCGCTTGCAGGAGGCGCGCGTAGAAGGCGACCTGCAAACGAAAGCCGACCGTCTCGCGGCGGCTCGCTTTGATGTCGATGACCGTCACATCAACGGTGTCGTCACGGTCGCCCGCATGCCGCACGATCTCTACGAGGTCGGGATAGCCTTCCGAGGCGCACCCGCCGATGCGTCCTTCGAGGCGTGCCTGATAGTAGAAGCTGCGGCTTCCCGCCGCCTGTGATTTCAAGGCGGCGATGAAAGCCGCCGCCGAAGTGTTCTGCAAATTGTGCAGCGCGGCGCGCGTTGCCAACTCCGCCACTTGCTCGCGCTCGAACGCCTGCCCCGATTCGGAGAGCAACGGCGAGAGATTTTCGAAGCCCACACGATAACGCGCCGCGAGTGTTTTAGCTTCCCCCGGAAAGAGCGCGAGCCGCAGGTAGCGTTCGCAACGATTACGCGAAACGTATTGCGCGAGCCGGTGCGCTCCGAGCGTGCGCTCGGTAGAGATGTTTTCAGTGGTTGCGGAATCCTGCGACATGCGAGGGAGTTTGGAGGAGACTTCTGACTCGGAGTTGTTTAGTAAACGCGTGGGGCGCGGCTCGCCGAATCTTTAAACGGGCAAGACTATTTCTTCGGGCGCACCACCGTGAGCGTCGGCGTCTCTGTTCGCTCGACGGCAGCGAGAATTGATTCGCGCAGGTTCGCGCCCGTCGCGTCATCGTCAGACAGCAACTTTTCGAGTTGCTCTCTGACCGGGCTGTAGCTCACTTTGCGTTCAAAGAGCGCGGCGAATTTATCAGGCTCCAGTTGCTGTTCAAGCGCGCTCACTTTCTCTGGAATACATTTCAAGCTCGCCTTGAAACTACACTTCACCGCGCCCTCCGCGCCGCTCAAAGTTACCGCGCCCGCCACGCGCTCGCGCACAGAGGCCGCCGCCTTGAGTTGTTCCTTGATCTCATCCAGACGCTCCTTGATCCGCTTCTCCTCCCCGTGCAAAGCAATGTACTCCGAGACGAGTGTTTCCACTTCCGACTCTCCCGGCACATCACCCGCTTTCGCTTTCAACGCCTGCGCTTCACAATCGAAACAATAGACCGCATCGTTATGCGTGCGAGCTTCATCCTGCGGAATCAGGCCGTCGCAGTTGGCACAGGCGACGTAGTAATTTCGGGCGCACCCGGCGCACAACGTCTCGCCTCGACGCGACGCGACGGCAACTTCGGCGGCGACCGCCTCCAGACATTCAGCGCACTGAAGCTGTCGCAGCGGCGACGTGGGCTGGCTCGCGATCTGTTCGGGCGGCGTGTCCAGCCGAATATTGTCTTTGGCTTCCAAGTTAATTTTCTCCGGGGTTAAAAAGGAGGTTGACGATGTTGAACCGGAAACGTTTGCTCGCCATAACGGGCGCGCTTAAAAGGCTCGCGAGACTGTAGCAAAAGCCTCCTCCGATTGTCGAGAGCAACGCCGGGAGCATCCTTTGCCTTAACAGGCGCGCTCGTCCGCAAGCGAACGCGTCGCCTCTTTTTGTTGATGGAAAGAGTATGGACAAAAAAAGTGTTGACAATATCTTCTGTCGAGTTTATATATAGCTGGCGCGTACGGAAGTGAAATGTGCGCGCGAGGAAGAACGAGAAAATTCAATGTTAATGAACCGGACACAATTCCACAGCATCGCCGCCAGAGGCCAGAGGGCTTCGGGACGGACGCGTGCCGAACAGTTTGGCGAAGGCTTTAGCGTCGCGGCTGTTTTGTGCCCCGGTTCGTTACCGACCTATCTGCCCGGCGGCGAAGTCATGCGTAAAGGCGCGAGTTCCACGATTAATCTCTGGAATTCTGATCGTCGGGGCAATCTAATTTAAAAAGCGGGGGCGGCCTCCCGCTCCCAAAATCTCAAAATTAACTTTAAGAGAATTGAAGGAGCGGGCCAGCTTCCCTGTCGAAGCTAAAAGGCCCGCTCTTTTTGTTGTTTGATAACTGAATTGATTTTTGTACGGACGAGGGCAGCGGATGTCTTCAGTTCGGATGGTGCGGCCTCGGTGCTTTGCGAGAGTCCAGCAGGCCGCGCCAGCCACAGGAGAAGTGTGCGCCGTAGTGTGTCTAGCGGAGCCTCATCTTCTGCCCTCGTGTTTTTTATGATAGCAAAATTTTCAGGCGTGCGTGGCTGAGCAGCAAAAGCACCTGACTGTAAATCAGGCGTCCTGTGGACTTCGTAGGTGCGAGTCCTACCGCACGCACTCTTGTTTTCAAATTTGGGAGCATGGTGTAACTGGCAACATGACAGTCTCCAAAACCGTCGCTTTCGGTTCGACTCCGGATGCTCCTGTCGAAGATGCGGAGAGTACGCCAAAACGGTCTGGCACCAGTCTTGAAAACTGGCGAGCATCATGCTCATAGGAGTTCGAGTCTTCTACTCTCCGCCAAATCTCTCTCGCTTCGGAGGCGTGCCGAAACTGGTAGCCGGAACTGTTTGCTAAACAGTCGGGCAGAAACGTCCCGTGTGGGTTCAACTCCCTCCGCCTCCGCTAATGTAAGGGATGAAGGATGAGGGATGAATAAGAAAAGCGTTCAACTCATTGAGTGCTTCTTTTTATTCATCCCTTATCCCTCCGCCCTCATCCTTTCCCCGAACCCGTAGCTCAGCGGAATGAGAGCGCAAGCTTGCGAAGCTTGAGGTCGCGCGTTCGAATCGCGCCGGGTTCTTTCAATTTTTTCCGGGATCGTCCAACCGGCAGGACGCCTGACTTTGGATCAGGAGATGAGGGTTCGACTCCTTCTCCCGGAGCTTCTCAAATATGCCGACGTAGCCCAACGGAAGAGGCGCTAGTCTTAGGAACTAGTCAGTAAGAGTTCGAATCTCTTCGTCGGCATCACAAGGACAAGCTGGAGTGGCGGAATTGGCAGACGCGCGGCGTTGAGTTCGCCGCGAGCAAAAGTCTCGTTGTGGGTTCGAGTCCCACCTCCAGTATCGAGTTATAAGCGGAAGTGGCGTAAACGGCAAACGCGTCAGTCTTAAAAATTGATCCTTCGGGTTGTGGGTTCGAATCCCACCTTCCGCATCCGGCAAGCGCGCGTGTAGCCCAAACGGCAGAGGCGGCAGTTTCAAAAACTGCACAGGTGAAAGTTCGACCCTTTCCACGCGCACCAAATTTTCCAGATGAGCCTGCGGGGATGTATGCAAACTGGTCTAAGCAACTTGATTTTCAATCAAGCGTGTGCGGGTTCGAGTCCCGCCATCCCTATCACGTTTCGTGTCGGCTGTAGCTCAACGGCAGAGCGTCGCACTGTGAATGCGAAGACGACGAGTTCGATTCTCGCCAGCCGACCCAAAACTTTCCCCTCAACCTTTAAGTGCGGCGCGTTAGGCCAGCCCGGTTCAAGCCGCCTGAGTCTCAATCAGGAGATCAACGGTTCAAATCCGTTACGCGCTATCAATTTCTATGGAGCTGTGGCCGAGAGGTGAGGCACTCCGTTGTCAACGGAGCCGATGAGGGTTCGAGTCCCTCCAGTTCCGCTCACGCATACGCGCCGTAAGCTAAACGGGTGAAGCAGTCGCCTCTTAAGCGACGGAGACGGGGTTCGAGTCCCCGACGGCGCAATCTTTTTTTCCGGCGGGGCGCGAAGCCTGAAAGCTCCGTCGCTGCGAACGGGGTGTGGTGTAACGCATGCATCCAAGTCTTGGGAACTTGTGGAGACAGTTCGACTCTGTCCACCCCGACCACTTTTCACAGTCAGCCTGTGCGACTCCTCAATTTTTCGCATCGTTAGTCCAGTTGGCCGAGGACGCGGCGTTGCCAACGCCGAGACATGAGTTCAAATCTCATACGATGCTCCAGCCTTTTTTGCGGGCGGTTAGCTTAACGGAAAAGCGGCACGCTTCGAACGTGTCCGATACGGGTTCGAGTCCTGTACCGCCTTCTTCTTTTCGCCGCGCGAGAGTGGTGTAACAGGGCAACACTCCGGTCTTCCAAACCGGCATTGCGGGTTCAAAGCCCGTCTCTCGTTCCAACTATCAACCCGCACGCACCCGTAGCCAAGCGGCAAGGCGGCAGTCTGCAAAACTGTTAAGACGCGGGTTCGAATCCCGCCGGGTGCTTCGACGTTACACAGCCGCGCATCGTCTACGTAGTCCGGGGCGCAGGCCATTCACCAAGAAAGGAGGTGTGGAATCAAATGACCATCAACGGCAGAGTGCTCTTGCTCAATCAAACTTACGAACCGCTCGGCACCGTCGGCGTGGCACGCGCGATGGTGATGCTCTTCAACAACAGCGTGACGGTTGAGGAATGGGACGGCGACCGTGTGCTGCACACGCCGCGCGACGAGTATCCGGTGCCGTCGGTCGTGCGGCGCAAGACTTACATCAACGTGCGCCGTCGCCGCGAGGCATCCGGCATGAAGCGTCTGCGCATTTACATACGCGACAAGTATCGCTGCCAGTATTGCGGCGAGCGCAAACTCCCCGCCACGCTGACGCTCGACCACATCTTCCCGCGTTCGCGCGGCGGCGACAACTCGCCCCTCAATATCGTGACGGCATGTCTCGATTGCAACAACCGCAAGGGCAACCGCACGCCGGACGAGGCGCGCATGCCCCTCTTGACGACGCAGAGCGCGCTGCGCGTGAAGTTGGAGCGCGTAGTGCTCTGCCACTACGCCGAAGCGCGACCCGAATGGCGGAAGTATCTCTTTCTCGACGAAGCCGACGGCAACGCGGCGCAGACGCGCAGGGAGAAGAACACTGCCTATATATGAAGGGCGGGCGTGACCCGCCCTTCATGCCTCGCGCACGTCAGGACATGAAGAAGACTTAAGCCACGCGGTCGGATAGCTGAGACGGATTAGCGTCGCGCTGAAAACGCGGAGAGGTTGGTTCGATACCAACTCCGACCATCAAACGCTTTCCTTGTGGTGTAACTCAACTGGTGGAGTGCTTCCCTGTTAAGGAAGAAGATGTGGGTTCGAATCCCACCGCCACAGCCAATCTGCACCTAGCCGGTTAGCTCAGACGGCCAGAGCGCCTCTCTTACAAAGAGGATGTCGAGGGTTCGAATCCTTCACCGGCTACCAAATTTTTCGGGGCGTGTCTCATCCCGCCAGAACGCCGACTGCGCGGGAGCGTCGAGAACCGAGGTGCGGCTGCCTCACGCCCCGGCCAATTTATCCGCAACAACTTTTCCGCGACAACTCTCGCGCCACGAATTTCGCGCGACAACTTTCCCGGCGACGTAGCTCCAACCGGCAGAGCGGCT
>DASWNS010000543.1:0-3773 GCA_036399115.1 Pyrinomonadaceae bacterium
CCCGTTCCGTCTCTTCGACGCCAGCCCCCGCGCCACCCGCGCGTCGCGCGCCCGTTTCGTCCCGACCGCGCCGCCTGACGTCGCTGTCGCGCCCGCCGCCGCCGACGCGTTTCCCGCCCGCATTGTTGCCGCGCCGCCGCCCGCCGCCGCGCCCTCCTCCGTCTCTCGTTCGTGGCATGGAGGCGATTGTACCGCACGCCCTTTGTGAAATCGTTACGAGTGGTGTTAAGTTTTTATGCCCCCAAAAATTGCGTTAAGTTTTTGCGCCCCGAAAAGTTCGCAACGTTCGGGGCGGTTGAGGCGTCTAATACATCGCAGGCTTCGCGTGCGTTGACGATAGAAGAACCCCGCGCCGTTCGGCCTGCTTCTAAAATTATGGCGGAAATTTTTCACACCCACGAACGACTGAATCAGGACACGCGCACGCCGCACGTCTTGCGCACGCTCGGCCTGTCGCTCGTCGCGCACGCGCTGTTTCTCGCCGCCGTCGTGTACGTCCCGGCGGTGCGCGACACGTTCAACCTGGCGAGCACGCTCTCCGGCCTCAAGTTCGTCGAGGAAGACTACACGAAAACCGCCGTCGGCCAGCGCGCCGACGTGATGCTCAACTTCGCCGACAACAAACTCTACTACCCGGCGGGCTACTTTTCTCAGGGCGAGTTTCCGTCGCCCGATGCGCCGCAGTTGATCGAAGAGGTCAGGCCGCCCGACCCGCCGCCGCTGCCGAAGCCGGTCAGGGTTGCGCGCGTGAAGCCGGCCCCCACGCCCGAAGCCTCGCCTTCGCCCGCAGAGGGCACGGACGAGGCTTTGGCAAAGAACGGAGGCGCGCCGGATGCGTCGCCCACGCCTGACGCTTCGCCCGCCGTCGCCGCGCCGCAGACGCCGGAAGAGGCCGAGCGCATCGCGAAGGAAGCCAACGTCGAGAAGTTTCCCACGATCAACACGAAGCCGCTCACCGATCTCCTGAAGCAGGGCAAGACCATGCGCGACGCGAAAGAGATCGATCTCTCCGGCACACTGGAGATGGAGGTGGAGGCCAACCGGCAGGAAGACGGACGCTTGACGGACGTGGAGGTGACGGGCGCGGCGGCCAGCAACCCGAAGCTCTTGCAGTTGGCGAAAGATTTCATCGCCGCGATCAGCGACAGCAAACTGCTCGCCGCTCTGAAAGGCACGAACCATATCAAGATGCACGTCAAACTCGACGGCAAAGAGGTCGCCGTGCGCGTCCTGACCGAGATGCGGAGCGAATCCGAAGCGACGACGATGGCGAGCGGTTACAACGGGCTGCTCTTCCTCGGCGCGATGAGCAAGAAAGGGAAAGACGAAGAGGTGCTCTTCAAGAGCGTCCAGATCGCCGCCGAGAACAAGCAGATCGTCCTGACCTTCAACATGCCGCGCGCAGCGGCGGGCGACCTGCTCTCAAGGCTGATCAAGAAGAACGAGACGGTGCCGCCTCCCGGCTAAAGCGCGTCACATCCGGGCGCACCCGCTCGCAGCGCGTCTGCTGCCGCCGGGCAACCCGGACGAGCCACACGTCGTCTTCCTGTGTTAAAATTCCGAACGATGAACGGTAGAGTTCAACGCAAGCATCAACGTCCTACAGCGACCGCCAAACGGCGTCAAGCACTTCTTGTGCGCGCCGTCGTCGGCTCGCTCGTGCTCTGCGCTGCGCTCGCGCCGCCCGCTCCGTCACAAACAGCCTTGGCGCAAGGCGTCTACCAGCAGGACGCCGCCGAAGTTAAAGAGTTTCGTCCTGTCCGTGCGCTTCCGTTCCGCCAATTGCTGGCGAAGACGCAGCGCATGATCGAGGCGGGCGAACTCAATCCTCAAGACGTTTTCGATTTTACGCTCGAAGCCGAACGCAACGCCGACGGCACGCTCCGCGACATCAAGTTTACGGAAGCCGCCGCCGCGAACGGGCGTTGGCGGCCTCTGGCGCGAGAGTTCATCACGGTCTTGAGCGACAGCGGCGCGCTCTCCGCCCTGACGGATGCAGACCACCTGACGTTCACGCTCAGGTTGGACGAACGCGCGTCGGCGCGGCTGCAAACGGTCGTCAAATCGAACGGGCAGGCCGCGCAGTTGGCGCAAAACTACAACGCGCTGCTCGAACTCGGGCGTCTCAGCCAACGCGGTCGCGCGGGCGTCGAAGTCTTGAACAACATGGTCTTCTCCGCGAACGGCAAGCAGCTCACCATGCAGCTTGAGATGTCGCGCGAAATGTTCGGCAATCTGCTCCGCCAGCAACTCTCACTTCCCTGAAAACACGCACCTGAGCGCGCCCGACCGCCCGTGCCGCAGAGGCAAAAGCGGTTCGCTTGCTCCATTCCACCCGCTCACTTACAATCGCATGTTGCGTTCAGGACGCAAATTTGCGCTGTGCGGCGCGAGTCTTCTGCCGCGTGTTTCTCAAGAGAGCAGTGAGCCATCGGCCACCGGCTAAAACGAAAAGCCGGGAGCTGACAGCTAACCGCTAAAAGGTTTTAAAACAATGATTGATAAATTTCTGACCAAAGTTTTCGGCAGCAGCAACCAGCGTTACATCAAGAGCCTGCAACCGATGGTCGTGCGCATCAACGCGCTGGAACCCGAAGTCAAAAAACTCTCGGACGAAGAGATGCGCCGCCGCACGGAAGAACTCAAACAGTTCGTCGCGGAAGCGGTGGCCGACGCGAAGAACCCGGAGACGCGCAAGCAGCACGAACAGGATGCCTTGAACGAGATCCTGCCCGAAGCCTTCGCCCTCGTGCGCGAAGCGAGCGTGCGCGCCACGGGCATGCGCCATTTCGACGTGCAGCTCATGGGCGGCATCGTGCTCCATCAAGGCAAGATCGCGGAGATGCGCACGGGCGAAGGCAAAACGCTCGTCGCCACTCTGCCCGCTTACCTGAACGCGCTGACGGGTCGCGGCGTCCACGTCGTCACCGTCAACGACTATCTCGCTTCGCGCGACTCCGACTGGATGGGTCGCATCTATCGCCATCTCGGTCTGACCGTCGGCTGCATCCAGAATGACATGGACGACTGGGAACGCAAGGACGCCTACGCCGCAGACATCACTTACGGCACGAACAACGAGTTCGGCTTCGATTACCTGCGCGATAACATGAAGTTCGACCTTGCCACCTGCGTCCAGCCCGGCCACTATTACGCCATCGTTGACGAAGTTGACTCGATCCTGATTGACGAAGCGCGCACGCCGCTCATCATCTCCGGCGCGTCCGACGAAGCGACCGACAAGTATTACAAGGCCGACGCGATCATCCCGCACCTCAAAAAAGGCGCGGAGACGACCGACGATAGTTCGGGCAAGAAGAAGATCACGGGCGATTATCTCGTGGACGAGAAGCAGCATTCGGCGGTCTTGACCGAAGAGGGCGTGGACAAGGCCGAACGCCTGCTCGGCGTCGGCAACCTCTACGATCCTTCGAACATGGAGATGCTCCACTGCGTCGAACAGGCTCTCAAAGCGCACACGCTCTACCGGCTCGATCATCACTATCTCGTCAAAGACGGCGAAGTGATCATCGTCGATGAGTTCACGGGGCGCACGATGCCGGGTCGTCGCTGGTCGGACGGTTTGCATCAGGCGGTCGAAGCGAAAGAGGGTGTCAAGATCGAGCGCGAGAACCAGACGCTCGCCACGATCACGCTGCAAAATTATTTCCGCCTCTACGAAAAACTCTCTGGCATGACCGGCACGGCGGAGACGGAGGCCGCCGAGTTTGACGGAACCTACAAGCTCGAAGTCGCCGTCGTCCCCACGCACC
>DASWNS010000544.1:0-7961 GCA_036399115.1 Pyrinomonadaceae bacterium
GCGTGGGTCGGGCGCGCGGCCTTCGTCTCGATGGCGCTCGTCGCAGTGCTCGGCTGGCGTTGGCACAATTCGCCGGGCGGCTTTCTCTACGCGCTCCTGCTGTTCGTCATGCTCCGCGTCCCGCACCCGCAAGCCGTCAACGAACTCGACGCGCTCGGTCGCCCGCGCCTGCTCGTCGCGCTCGTCACGCTCGCCGTCTTCCTGCTCTCCTTCGTGCTGTTTCCCATCACGATCTCTTGAGTCCGCTTGAGTCATAAACGCGTCCGCCCTGATTCAATTGTTAATGGAGCCGGATTGCGTGCGTTAGTTAATTGCGCGAGTCGAAGCTGCAGCTCGCGCAGATTAGTTTTGGCGAAAGATCGTTTATGCGAAGCGAGACGAAAAAGCGCGGGAGAGGGAAAAAGGCTTTAGCCGTGATAGCGGCTTTGCTGTTGTTGCTAACGGCGGGCGTTCTCTATTTTCAAGTCTGGAAAAAGCCGCTCATAGTTGATAGCGGCATGGCGAAACATCAACTCACCTTTACGGGGCATGGGGAGCGACTTTTTGAAGCCCGTTTCAGCCCCGACGGTGAACTGCTCGCGAGCGGCGGCGTTGACGGCGCGGTTAAACTCTGGCGAAAAACGGATGGCCGGATAGTTCGCACGCTCGAACACCCGTCCGGCGTCACGGCTCTGGCCTTTAGCCCTGACGGGAGTTATCTCGCCACGACAAGTTACGACTCGCAGGTCAGGCTGTGGCGTGTGGCGGACGGCGCGCTGCAAAAAACTTTTTCCGGTCATGCCGACACGGTCTGGGCGGTCGCCTTCAGCCCCGACGGCAAGACGGTTGCGAGCGGCGGCGAAGACAAGACCATCAAGTTATGGGATGCCGTCGAGGGCAACTTACGACAGACACTCGCGGGGCATTCGCTGAACATCTGGACCGTCGCCTTCAGCCCTGACGGCGGCAGACTGGCGAGCGGGAGTTTTGATGAGAAGATCAATATCTGGAATGTGCCGGACGGCAAATTGATCAGAACACTCGATGGTCATACGGAGGCGGTCTTATGCGTCGAGTTTAGCCGCGACGGGCGTTTCTTAGTCAGCGGCGGCGATGATTCGACGGTCAAACTCTGGCAGGCGCGCGACGGTAGTTTAATACGTTCTTTCGGCGGAGACTCCGAACATATCTATTCCGTCGCTTTCAGTCCCGACGGCAAACGAATATTGAGCGGCGGCAGAGACAGGAGCACGCTCGGAGAACTCTGGCAGAATTTTTTCGGCGCGTCCGAGGCCGACAGAGGCGTGACCGTCCGGCTCTGGAACTCGGAGGACGGACGTTTACTGCAAACGTTTGCGCACCACTCCAACGATGTCTACTCGGTCGCTTTCAGCCCCGACGGGGGATGGTTGGCGAGCGCGAGCGAGGACAGAACGGTGAGCGTCTGGCAGTTGAAATCAGATTGAAGCCGGGTTGAACGCGTAGAGACTCCGTCGGGAAAAGAGAAAGCCGCTCCAAAGTAATTATGGAGCGGCTTATGATTTTGGAGGTTAAAGACGAGTCTACTTTAGTTACTTTTAACTTTATGTCGCGCGCCGCAAACGTCCATGCAGACCGTTACGCCGTCGCCATTGCGGGCAGGAGCCCTTTAATCTCTCGCACGATTCGCTGCACGTCCTGTTGATCGTTCAAAGCGATCATAAAGAACTTGTAGCCCTGCTGGAAACAGATGATGCCGTTCGAGAAGAGCCAGATGCCTTCGAGGACGGGGTTGCCGCCGAGTATCCAACTGATGGGCGCGCCGACGATGTTGCCCGGTTGAAAAATCTGCGCGCAGATGGCAAGCCCCGCCGCGCAACTGAACGCGCCGAGCAGCGGTGCGCCGACGTAACGCACAATCGAGCGTTCAAACTCCACGCGCTTGCGTTCGGCCTCCGTCAGCTCGCCCTCGGCCACGAGTCTCTCGCGCTCGCGCAGGTAGTTGTCAAACTTGGTGCCCGCGCGACGAAGCGCCCAGACGGGTAGGGCGGAGTGTGTGAACCAGTGCGGGTGCGCGCCGATGAGCACGCCGTCCAGACGCGGGAAGGCCGCGCCCGCGCCCAAGCCTCCGGCGATTGAGAGCGAAACCAACACGGCCTGTTTCGGATTGGAGCGCGCCCAGTCGAAGGCTTTGAACAGCCCCACGCTCGCGGCGGAAGTAGCACGCGTCACACCTGAACCGACGTTGTACGCGCGTGCGGCGCGTTCGTAACGCTTCTTCGCTTCGCCGTACACTTCGCCCGCGCGTTCGCCTGCGGTGCGTCCCGCGCCGCGCAATTTTTCGCTCGCCTCGCGCGCCGCACGCTGCGCTTCCTGCGCCGCGCGCCGCGCCTGTTCGCTCACCTCTCCGGCGTGCCCGCGCACGTCATATTCTTCGCCCAGACGCTCGGCCTCCAGCCGCGCGCGTTCGGCCTCGCTCACCACACGCGTCGCGCCGCGCTTGGCCGCATCCTGCGCCACCCGCGCGCCCTCCTCCACTCGATCCTTGATCTTATACTTATCATCCAACTCGCGCGCCTTGCGCCGCGCCGCCTCGCGCCACTCGTCCAACATATCTCGATAGTCAGCCATGAAAACCTCCAGGAAGAAGGGATGAAGGATGTGGGATGAGGGATGAATTAGAGGAAGCACTCACTCCGCTTGAATGCTTTTTCTTATTCATCCCTCATCCCTCATCCTTCATCCTTTGCTTATGATACGCCGAGCGCGGGCGCGGGGTTCGCGTCGAATGCCTGTGTGGTGGCCACGATAACGCGGTCGCGTCCCTGTCGTTTCGCTTCGTAGAGCGCGGCATCGGCGGCGGCGTAGAGTTCGCGCCCGTCGCGCACCGGCTCGGTAAACTCGGCCAGCCCGATGCTCACCGTAACGCGCCCGGCTTCGGGAATGTCCGTCTCGCTGACCGTCTTGCGCAGGCGTTCGGCCACTTCGAGGCCGTGTGCGAAATCCGTCTCGGTCAGAATTATGGCGAACTCCTCGCCGCCGATGCGCGCGGCTGTGTCAACGCCGCGCGTGCCGGTCTGCAAGACGTGGCCGAGCCGACGCAGAGCGTCGTCGCCGCCTTCGTGCCCGTAAGTATCGTTGACGCGTTTGAAATGATCTATGTCGAGCATGAGCAGGCAGAAGGGGTGTCCGTAACGTCTTGTGCGCGCCACTTCGCGTTCGAGTTGCCGCTCGAAGCGACGACGGTTCGCCAGTCCCGTCAGGTGATCGGTGAAGGCCGCCTCTTCGCAGGAGTCGAGATAGTTTTTGAAGTCGAGCAGGGTCTTGGCGCGACCGAGCAGGAGATCGAGATCGGTCGGGTCTGTGATGTAGCCCATCGCGCCGACCTGTGAACCGCGCCGCGCGTCCTGCGCTTCGCTCTTGGCCGCCGTCTGGATGATGACGGGGATGAAGCGCGTCTGCGGGTTGGCGCGGATGCGCTTGACCATTTCGTAGCCGTCGAGGTTGGGCATCATCACGTCGGTCACGATCAGATCGAACGGCTGCGCTTCCACCGCCGCCAGCCCTTCCGCGCCGTCGTTTGCCGTATAGACGGTGTAACCCGCCATCTCCAAAGCGACTTTGAGCAACTGCCGCTTATCCGGCTCGTCGTCTACTACCAGCACAGTGAATTTGCTTAACATAGTTCCCGCTCACGTCTGCCCGGACAGAGTTGAAAAGTAATATCCCGTCGGTTGGGTCGCCGAAGATTATCGCACGCTGCCGGTGCCGCGTGACGAATCCGGCAACCCATTTTCCGGTCATCACTACTTGATAAAGAGGTCTTGCATGCGCCCGTTCTTCATGTTAGAGTGCGTTTTACCAAGGACGGTTGCCGTTGTTGCCCACGTTCAATCTCGTTACTTACCTGAATCCTTTCGCAGATGCACGAATAAATCTTAACAACGACTAAAAGTGCTCGCGTGCGTGTTTACACCAGCAGCAGACCTACGGCTTCCTTGCCCATTTGTTAATCAACTTTTTCTCAGCTTTCAAGGCGCCTCTCCTTGCATGTCCCGCTTTAGAAGCTGAACTTGATTTTCCTTAACAAACACTACTTTCGGGAGTCTCCCTATTATGCCGCAACGAAGAGCCTGCGATCTGAGTCTTGCAGACCGCGCAGACATTATACGCCAATCCGAACTCGCCTCCGGTCTGGATGAGACGCTCGTGGCGAAACTGGCCGCCGCCTCCACCGCCATAGACTTTCGCCGCCGCCGTTTCGTCTATCGCGACGGCGACTCGTCCGATGCGCTTTATTTGATCGCGCGCGGGCGCGTCAAACTGTGCCGCAGCGAAGCGGAGACGGGTCGGGAAGCCGTCATCGATATTCTGCCAGCGGGTTCGCTCTTCGGCGAATACGCGCTCTACGGGTCAGGGGCAAGACAGATGTGCGCCGTCGCCTTTGAGCAGGCGCGGCTGCTGCGGATTCCGGTGGGGGATTTTCAGGAGGCCATGTCTCAAAGCCGCACGCTTTATGATTACACTTTCCGTCTGGTCGGTCAACGACTAGCGCGTTCCGAGCAGCGCGTGGCCGATTTTGCGCTCGATGCCATTCCGGCGCGGCTCGAAAAACTCCTGCAAGAACTCTCCGAACGTTACGGCCAGCCCGGCACCGACGGCGTGCTCATCGATCTCAATCTGCCCCACCGCGAAATCGCTTCCATCGTCGGCTCGACGCGCGAGAGCGTCACCGTCCGCTTGAATGACATGCGCCGCGCGGGTATGATCGATTTCGTTGACCGCAAAATTTTAATCAAGCCGCCGCCGACCGAACTGGCGACGGCGTGAGCAAGGAAAAGCCGGGCGAGGGGAAATGGGTAAAGGTTAAAGGAAAGGCAAATGCACGGGATTCCAGACGCTGCTTTTGCCTTTCTCCTTTTTCCTCGACCCGTCTTTCTCTCCCCGCCAGCCATGTCTTATGAAGAAGTGCCCGAGATGCAAAAAGCCCGTCCAATGGGAAGATAACCCGTACCGCCCCTTCTGCTCCGAACGCTGCAAACTGATAGACTTCGGCCACTGGGCTGACGAAGACTATCGCGTCGCCGCACACGACGAACGCCCCCCGCTCGAAGAGACGGAGCCAGGAAGGGATGAGGGCGGAGGGATGAGGGATGAATAAGAAAAGCACTCAAGTGAGTGGAATGCTTTCTCTGGTTCATCCCTCATCCTTCATCCTTTTCATGGTCGTCGTGTAGAATACGGCTCGCCTCCCACAACACAGGAGTTCTGGAGTTAGTATGTCACTGCGTTCTTATCCGATGAGACGTTTGCCCGCAGTCGTTTGCGGCGCACTTGCGCTGTCGTTCGCGCTCGCCGCGTGCGGCAGAACCGATTACACGGCTTCTTCAAACAGAGCCGCGACGCCACAGACGCCGCAAGGAGAACGTCTGCCGCAAACCTCGCTCCCGATGCCGCCCGTGGCGACGGCTCACGAATCATCTTCCTCTACGCTCGCGCCGAACGGCGTCGAGGTGGTGCACGCTTCGACGTGGACGACGCTCGACGGGCGACGCGCGAAGGGCGCAGACTTCCAAGGGAAGGTGCTCGTGCTCGATTTCTGGGCGACCTATTGCCCGCCGTGCCGCGACGAAGTGCCGCATCTCATCGCTTTGCAGCGTCGCTACGGCGAGCAGGGCTTGCACGTCGTCGGCCTGAACGTAGGCGGCGCGGAAGACCGTCCGAAAGTGCCGGAATTCATCGAAGAGTTCGGCATTCAATATGCCCTCGGCTACCCGGACTCTCAAATGTCCGAACTATTTTTCGCAGACACCTCCGCGATCCCGCAAACCTACGTCTATGATCGCAAGGGGCGTCTCGCCAAACGCTTCGTCGGCTTCGACGAAAAAATCTCCGCCGAACTCGAACGCGTCGTGCAGGCAGCCCTGGAGGAAAAACCTTGACGAGTGACGAGTGACGAGTGACAAGTTAAAACAAAAGCCTTGTCTTTAAACTTATCTTTTTTCTTGCTCGTCATTCATCACTCGTCACTGTATTCAAAACTTGTCACCTGTTACCCGTCACTGGTCACTGTATTTAAAATGAGAAGAGCCAAAATCCTCGCCACGCTAGGGCCTGCATCGCGCGAACCGGCGACGCTCGAAGCGTTGCTCGCCGCGGGCGCAAATGGCGTTCGCATCAACATGTCGCACGGCGCGCAGGAAGAGCACGCCGAGACGATCCGCCGCGCACGCGCCGCCGCCGACCGCATGCGCCGCCCACTCTCCGTCCTCGTCGATCTCTCCGGTCCCAAGATCAGGACGGGCGTGTTGCAGGGCGGTCAGCCCGTCATGCTCGAAGAGAACGCGCTGTTTACGCTGACGACGCGAGCCGTCGCGGGCGACTCGCGTGAAGTCTCGACCAACTACGCGGGCATCGCGCGCGACGTGCGACCCGGCGCGCGCATCCTGCTGGACGACGGCGCCATCGCCTTGAGCGTCGAGCGCACGACGGAGACGGATGTTGTCTGTCGCGTCATCAACGGCGGTCTTTTGAACGAGCGCAAGGGCATCAATTTGCCGGGGGTCGTCCTGCCGATTCCCTCTCTCACCGATAAAGACCGGCGCGACTTGCAGTTTGCCGTCCGCGCGGGCGCAGACTATATCGCGCTCTCCTTCGTCCGTCGCGCCGAAGATTGCCTCGAAGCGAAAGCGTTGATCAAAGCGGCGGGGGGCGATGCCCCACTCGTCGCCAAGATCGAAAAGTCGGAGGCGATAGATCATCTGGACGAGATCATCGCCGCCGCCGACGGGGTGATGGTGGCGCGCGGCGACCTCGGCGTGGAGACGAGCGTGGAACTCGTCCCCGTCTATCAAAAACGGATCATCGAGCAGGCGAATAACGCGGGCAAGTTCGTCATCACGGCGACGCAGATGTTGCAATCCATGATCACCGAGCCGCGCCCCACGCGCGCAGAGGCTTCGGACGTGGCGAACGCCGTGTGGGACGGTTCGGACGCGTTGATGCTGTCGGCTGAGACGGCGACCGGACAATATCCGGTGGCGACTGTGGCGACGATGGCGCGCATCATCGAATCGGCGGAGACAGGGCGCAGCACCGGATCGAGTTTGATCACGAAATGGGCGGGCAAACAGTCGGGTCGTGTGAGCCGCGCGATCTGCGAGGCGGCGGCCTTCGCGGCGGAAGAGATGAACGCGAAAGTGATCGCGGTCTTCACGGAGTCGGGGCTGATGGCGCGTCGTCTCTCGGCTCTGCGTCCCAAGCAGCGCATCGCCGCGCTCACACATTCGCGCGAGGTGATGAACGAACTCGCGCTCATCTGGGCGGTTGAGCCGCACATGTACTCGCCGCCCGCCACGACCGAAGAGATGATTCATGCGGGCGACCGCACGCTCATGGAAGCGGGCATCGTGCAGCAGGGACAGATCGTCGTGCTGATGGCGGGCAGACTTTCAGGGTTGGGGCTATCGAGTTCGATGACGCTGCACTCGGTTGGAGAAGACATCTCCAAGCAACCTTGAGCCGGAATTGATCTCGCGCTGGCAAATCTCCGTCGGGGAAGTATCCGAGTGGCTGCCGCCTCTGCTCTACGCGGCAGCGGTGCTCCTGTCGGCGTGGGTGCTCTCGGACGCGCGCCGTCGCGCCCTGCCCTTCTACGCCGTCGCTGCATGGACGCTCGCCACGCTCAGCTCCCCGCCCATCGTCTTCCCCCTCTACCTCTTCGCGCGCATCTTCACCCAAAAGGGCGACGCGCCAACTTCTCCCGCAGGCACAAAGCCCGAAGACACCACGACACCCGCGTCAATCTCGGACAACGACATGACCGACGCAACGCTCGCACCAATCTCAAACGACACGGACGAACAGATCGCCGGACGACGGTGGGACAGCACACGCACGCTCGTCCGGCGCAAACTCGCGCTGCCCCTGCTCTACGCGCTTGCGCTGCTCTCCCCCGGCGCGATCTATTTTTACCGCGACTATCACAGTTTCGACGCGCATCT
>DASWNS010000545.1:0-6775 GCA_036399115.1 Pyrinomonadaceae bacterium
GAGGAGCGCGAGGTCTTCACCGCGCCGGAATTTGTGCAGAGCATGATCGGGCGCGGCATCCTCGGCAACAAGACGAAAGGCGGCTTCTATCGCAAGCAGAAGGGCGAAGGCGAGAAACAGGAGATCTGGACGCTCGACCACGCCTCGCTCGAATACCGTCCGCAGCAGAAGGTGAAACTGCCCGCGCTGGAGTTGGCGAAGAACATCGAAGACGTGGGCGAGCGGATCAAGTCTCTGGTGTGGTCGAAGGATCGCGTGGGCGCGTTTCTGTGGAAGACCGTCTCGCGCACGCTGCGTTACGCCGCGAATCGCATTCCGGAGATCGCGAACAACGTGGTTGACGTAGACCGCGCGATGCGTTGGGGCTTCAACTGGGAACTCGGCGTCTTTGAGACGTGGGACGCAATCGGCGTGGAGAAGTCCGTCGCGCGGATGCGTGAGGAAGGCGCGAGCGTGCCCTCGAACGTCGAGCGGATGCTGGAAGCCGGAGCGAAGAGTTTTTATAAGTTTGAGGACGGCCAGCGCTTTTATTTCGATTTCGACAAACTCGCTTACCAGCCGGTCAACGAACCGGCGGGCGTACTCGTGTTGAAGTCGGTCAAGGATCGCACGGGCGTGGTTAAAAAGAACGCGGGCGCGTCGCTCATAGACATCGGCGACGGCGTGGCGTGTCTCGAATTTCATTCGAAGATGAACGCCATCGGCGGCGACACCATCTTGATGATCAAGCAGTCGCTCGCCGAAGTGGAAAAGAATTTCGTCGGCCTCGTGGTCGGCAATCAGGCGCAGTACTTTTCCGTCGGCGCAAACCTGATGCTGATCTTGCTGGAAGCGCAGGAGGAGAACTGGGAAGACTTAGACCTCATGGTGCGCGAGTTTCAGCGTGGGACGATGAGCCTGCGTTATTCGTCGAAGCCGGTGGTGACCGCGCCGTTCGGACTCGTTCCCGGCGGCGGTTGCGAAGTGGCGATTCACGGCGACCGCGTGCGCGCTTCAGCCGAAGTTTATATCGGTCTGGTCGAAGCGGGCGTCGGCGTGATTCCGGCGGGCGGCGGGACCAAAGAGATGCTCCTGCGCGCGCTCGATTCGATCCCTAAGGGCATGGACGACGCCGACCCGTTCCCTTTCGTCAAACGCGCGTTCGAGACGATTGCGCTGGCGAAGGTGGCGACCTCTGCGGACGAAGCGCGCCAACTCGGATACCTGCGCGAAGAGGATTCCGTCTCGATGAATCAGGATCGGCTGATCGCAGACGCGAAGCAGGAAGTGCTCGCGTTGGCTCGTGGAGGCTACACCGAACCGCAGCCGCGCACAGACATCCTCGCGCTCGGAAATTCCGCGCTCGCCACTCTGAAACTCGGCATCCATCAAATGAAACGCGGCGGCTTCATCTCCGAATACGACGCACACATCGGCGAACAACTCGCGCGCATCTTAACGGGCGGCGATCTCAACCACCCGACGCGCGTGAGCGAACAATATCTCCTCGATCTCGAACGCGAGGCTTTCCTCTCGCTCTGCGGCCAGCGCAAGACGCAGGAACGCATGGCCGCCATGCTCAAGACCGGAAAGCCGCTACGGAACTGATCTCAAGTCTTAAGTCGCAAGTCTGAAAACAATCTGTTGACTTGCGACTTATGACTTTCGACTTGCGACTATGGATTATCCGGTAACGCCCGCAGTCAGGTTGCTGCGCGAGAAGAAGGTGGAATTTGAGCCGCACCTCTATCATTACGAGGAGCGCGGCGGCACGCGACACTCCGCCGAATCTTTAGGCGTTGACGAGCACGCGGTCGTGAAGACGCTCGTGATGGAGACGGAGACGCGCAAACCCCTGGTTGTGTTGATGCATGGCGACCGTGAAGTCTCCACGAAGAATCTGGCGCGCACGATTGGCACGAAGAGCGTGCAGCCCTGCGACCCGCAGACGGCGCAGAAACACACGGGCTATCTGGTCGGCGGGACAAGCCCTTTGGGGACGCGTGCGCGCCTGCCGGTCTATGTCGAGCGGACGATCTTCTCGTTGCCGAAGATTTACATCAACGGCGGCAAGCGTGGCTTTTTAGTTTCGCTCAGCCCGCAGGACTTGCGTGTGCTGTTGACGGTCGAAGAAGTTGAAGTCGCCATTGAAAGTCACGGCTAGAGAAGCCTTTGCCTGCGTGTGCTCTTTATCCACCCCTGCACAGGCATTCGCCAGAGCCGATGTCGTATTTTCGGGAAGGATTTCGGAAGCGCAGAAGGGCAAATGGAAAATTGCGTTGGAGCGAGTTTGGAAGGGCGAGGTGGAGGCAGAGATCAGGTTGCGTGAACTTTCCGTCGGGAGCAGTTGTAGGAGTGATTTCACGTTGGGAAAGCGATACATAGTTTTCGCCAGCATTGATGCAACCCGACGGAAAACAACATACAGCCCGGACGCTTGCAGTTGGACAATTCCCTTTAAGACTTACGGCCAACAGGACGCGGATAAGACGGTTCGTTTGATGAAAGACTTTGACCCGACGAAGACTGTCTATTGGATGGAAGATTGGCTCATACAAAATCTGAAAGAACTCGGAGCGGAAAAAGCTCCCATTAAAAAGAGGGGCGAAAGAAAGAGATGAGAGACGCAGTTATCGTATCAGCGGTGCGCACGGCGGTCGGCAAAGCGCCGAAGGGAACCTTGCGCGACACGCGACCCGATGAGATGGGCGCAACCGTGATCAGCGAAGCACTCAGGCGCGCCGAAGGCGTGGAGTTGAATGAGGTCGAAGACGTGATCATGGGCTGCGCGATGCCGGAGGCGGAACAGGGCATGAACGTGGCGCGTGCGGCGGCGATTCGCGCGGGGCTGCCCGTGGAAACTTCGGCGATGACGATCAATCGCTTCTGCTCGTCGGGGCTGCAATCAATCGCGATTGCGGCGGATCGCATCAGGACGGGCGCGGCGGAAGTGATCGTGGCGGGCGGGTTGGAGACGATGTCTCTGATTCCGATGGGCGGGCACACGATTCGCCCGAACCCGTATCTGGTCGAGCACTACCCGGATTTTTATTTGAACATGGGACTCGCCACCGAGAACGTCGCGCGCAAGTATGAAGTGTCGCGCGAGGAGCAGGACGAGTTCTCCTACGGCTCGCACCGGCGCGCGGCGGCGGCGCAGGACGCAGGCAAGTTTGCGGACGAGATCGTGCCGCTCAAGATCGTCTTCGAAGAGTTGGACGAGCGCGGGCGCAAGCAGCGGCGCGAGGTCGTATTTGAGAAAGATGAAGGCGTGCGGCGCGACACTTCGGCGGAGAGCCTGTCGAAGTTGCGCCCGGCCTTTCATGCGAAGGGCACGATCACAGCGGGCAATGCCTCGCAGATGTCGGACGGGGCGGCGGCAGCGGTCGTGATGTCCGATGAACGCGCGCGTGCGCTGGGACTCAGGCCGATGGCGCGTTTCGTCGCGTATGCCACGGCGGGCTGCCCGCCCGAAGAGATGGGCATCGGTCCCGTGTATGCGATCCCGAAGGTCTTGAAGATCGCGGGGCTGACGCAAGAGCAGATCGATGTCATCGAACTCAACGAAGCCTTCGCCGCGCAATCGCTCGCAGTGATTCGCACGCTCGGACTCGACCCCGAAAAAGTGAACGTCAACGGCGGCGCGATTGCGCTCGGCCACCCGCTCGGCTGCACGGGCGCGAAGTTGACGGCGACCGCCCTGCGCGAACTCGAACGGCGCAACGGGCGTTACGCGATGGTGACGATGTGCGTCGGCGGCGGCATGGGCGCAGCCGGAATTTTTGAACGACTCAGTTAAGAAAGGATCAAACTTATGTCAGCCGTAGCCGAAGAGAAAAAGATAATCGTGGGCGGGAGTTTTCTGATCGAGGAGCGCACGCCGGAGGAGGTGTTCACGCCAGAGGATTTCACGGAAGAGCACCGCATGATCGCGGAGACGACGCGCGAGTTTATGGACAACGAAGTGCGCCCCGCGACCGACGAACTCGAAAAGCACAACTGGCAACTCGCGCGTGAGTTGATCCGCAAGTCGGCTGATCTGGGGATGGTCAGCGTCAACATCCCGGAAGAGTACGGCGGCCTCGGACTCGATCAGACGAGCGGCGCAATCGTCGGCGAACTGCTGGGTCGTTCCGCTTCGTTTGCCACCACGCTCGGCGCGCAGTCGGGCATCGGTCTTACGCCGATCCTCTATTTCGGCACGGAAGCGGCGAAGAAAAAGTATCTGCCGAAGATCGCTTCGGGCGAGTTGGTGTCGGCCTACGCGCTGACCGAGGCCGGGTCTGGTTCGGATGCGATGGCGGCGAAAGCCACGGCGCGTCTCAGCGAAGACGGCACGCACTACATCCTGAACGGCGAGAAGATGTGGATCACGAACGGCGGGTTCGCGGACGTGTTCATCGTCTTCGCCAAAATTGACGGCGACAAGTTCAGCGGCTTCATCGTCGAGCGTCAGGAAGGGCTGACGAACGGCGCGGACGAGCACAAGATGGGCATCAAAGGTTCATCCACGACCGCGCTCATCCTGAACGACGCGAAGACTCCCGTGGAGAATCTGCTGGGCGAAGCGGGCAAGGGCGCGAAGATCGCTTTCAACATCCTGAACATCGGTCGCTTCAAACTCGGCGCGATGTGCAACGGCGGGATGAAGTTGATGATTCACGAAGCGGTGCGTTACGCGAACGAGCGGCAACAGTTCGGGCGTCCGATCTCTTCGTTCGGCGCGATCAAGGCGAAGTTGGCGGAGATGGCGATCAAGACGTGGGTGGGCGAGGCGATGGTCTATCGCACGCTCGGCCTCATCGAGAACGCCACGAGCGGCGAGACGGACGCGCAGGCGAAACTGCGCGGCATCGAAGAGTATGCGGCGGAGTGTTCGATCATCAAGGTGGCGCTGTCGGAGTATTGCGATTTCGTCGCCGACGAGATGGTGCAGATTTACGGCGGCTACGGTTATTCGGCTGACTATCCGGCGGAGCGCGCCTATCGCGATTCGCGCATCAACCGCATCTTCGAAGGCACGAACGAGATCAACCGCATGTTGATTCCCGGTCGCATGATGAAGAGCGCGCTCTCAGGCCGGCTCGCGCTCTTGCCCGCCGCGCAGAAGTTGATGGACGAAGTGTTGTCGCCCTCGCTTCCGTCGTTCGACGAAGACGAGACTGTGCTCGCCACAGAGTTGAAACTCGTGCAGAACGCGAAGAAGGTGGCCTTGATGACGCTCGGCACGGCGGCGCAGAAGTACATGGCGAAGCTCTCGGACGAGCAGGAGATTTTGATGGGCGTCGCGGACATCGTGATGGATGTCTATGCGATGGAGTCGGCCATCCTGCGCGCGCAGAAACTCGCGTCGAATAAGGGCGAAGAGGCGGCTGCTCGCTATCTCGACATGACGCGCGTTTTTTGCAGCGACGCCGTCTCTCGCATCGAAGCGCGCGCCAAGACGACGCTGGCCGCCATGAGCGAAGGCGACGAACTCCGCACGCTCCTCGCAGCCCTGCGCCGCTTCACGAAGAACACGCCGATCAACACCGTCGCCGCGCGCCAGCGCATCGCCGACGTGTTGATCAAGGCGAACAAGTACGCCTATTAGTCAAAAGGTGAAAGGCCGGAGGGGAAGGGGTAAGTGAGAGAGACAAGTGTTCGAACTTGCACGTCGCTTTCCCTTTCCCCTTTAACCTTTCCCCCTGACCCTTTATATTCCTGCCATGCGCATCATCCCCATCTCCTTGCCGACGCCGTTCTATATCGGCCCCGTTAACGTCTATTTGATCGCGGAAGAGCCTGTGACTTTGATCGACACGGGACCGAAGACGCGTGAGGCGTTGGAGGCTCTGCGCGAGGGTTTGAGGCGCGCGCGTTTTCGCGTCCATGATGTGCGGCGCATCGTCCTGACGCATGCGCACGAAGACCATTGCGGGTTGGCGAAGTCTCTGCGCGACGAGGCGAAGGATGCGGAGGTGCTCGTGCACAGGTGGGAGACGGGACACCGGAAAGGGAGGCTCGAATACGAAGAGCATCGCGCGTTGCTCGTGCGCGCGGGCGTGCCGTCGGATGAAGTCGAGGCGATGCGGCGGATGTATGAGGGGGTGCGGCAATTTGCGGACGCGCTCGAAGATGAGGAGCACAGGGAACTGACGGACGAGTCGGAGTTGGAGTTTGAGAGCGGGAGTTTGCGCGTGGTGCACACGCCGGGACACACGCCGGGGTCCTGCTCTTTCCTGCGCGAGGCCGACCGCACCATCATCGCGGGCGACTGCGTGTTGAAGCGCGTGACGCCGAACCCCGTGCTCTCGCCCGACCCGGTTGATCCTTCGCGCCGTTTTCCTTCGCTCGCCGAATACCTTGTGAGCCTCGCGCGCTTGCGCGCGTTCGCGCCGACGCTCGTGCACGGCGGGCATGGCGAAGCGGTCGAGGACTTCGAGGAACTGTTCACGCGCTACCTGCGCGCGATCCGCGAACGACAGGCGGAGGTGATTCGTCTCGTGCCGAAGGCGGGCGCGAGCGCGTGGGAAGTGGCGCGCGAGATGTTTCCGGGGACGGAGGATGTGCATCGCTTCCTCGCCGTCTCGGAGGCGGTGGCGCATCTCGATCTGGCGCACGCGGAAAACAGACTCGCGTTGGAGTTGAGCGCGGACGGGCGGGAGGTTTATCGCAACAGGTTGGCGGGCGACTGAGTGCGCGTCGTGCGCATGGGGCGTATGCACGCATGCGAAGCGCGTTTGAGTCTCGATATTAATCTGACAATTAAAACAGCCGCCGCGCTTCATGTTGAATGAAGCGCGGCGGCTGTTTA
>DASWNS010000546.1:0-8788 GCA_036399115.1 Pyrinomonadaceae bacterium
GCACGCGCCTGCGCGTCGCCACGGACGGCGAAGTCACCATCATGAAGACGCCGCTCCATTACCGAGTCCGCCCCGCCGCGCTGCGGGTCATAGCTCCAAAAAGCAGTGGACAGTGAATGGTAATTGGTGAAAGATAAAACCGGCTTTTACTATTCACCACTTACCATTTACCATTCACCAATCATGAGAACCATCGTACATCTCTCCGATCTGCATTTTGGACGAATCGATCAGGCTATCATCGAGCCGCTCGCGGCGACCGTGACGGAGATCAAGCCGGACGTGGTGGTCGTCTCCGGCGACCTGACGCAGCGTGCGCGCTCGGAACAGTTTCAGGAGGCGCGCGAGTTTCTGGACGAGTTGCCGCACCCGCAGATTATCGTGCCCGGCAATCACGACGTGCCGCTCTACAACATCTTCCAGCGTTTCCTCGAACCGCTCGACAAGTATCGACGCTACATCACGAACGACCTCGAACCGTTTTACGCCGATGAGCAGATCGCACTGCTCGGCATCAACACGGCGCGCTCGCTGACGATCAAGGACGGGCGCGTCAACGAAGGGCAGATCGCGCGCATCCGCGAACGTCTCTGCCCGTTCGGCGATGAGATCACGAAGTTCATCGTCACGCATCACCCGTTCGACGTGCCGGAAGGTCACGAACGCGAGGCAGACCTCGTGGGGCGCGCGCAGATGGCGATGGAGGCTCTGGCGACGTGCGGCGCGGACGTGCTGCTCTCCGGCCACCTGCACGTCAGCCACACGGGGCACACGGCGAAGCGTTACAAGATCAGCGGCTACTCCGCGCTCGTCGTGCAGGCGGGCACGGCAACCTCCACGCGCGTGCGCGGCGAAGTCAACTCCTTCAACATCATCCGCGTCGAGCATCCGTACATCGAAGTCAAACGCCTCGCATGGCAACCCGACCGCGCCGCCTTCTCGACGGCCTCCATCGAAAACTTCAGACACACGCCCGAAGGTTGGGTGCGGCTCGCAGACGGGGCGGAGTCCGGCATCAGGGAATAGAGGGAAGGGTGAAAGAAGAAAGGTAAAACGGCGTCGCTTCGTGCCGGTGCGCGGCGACGCCCCTCTTGAGTCTCAGCCAACACTTGCTCAACCTCTTTCCTTTCTCCCCTTCACCCCTTTCCCTTTACCCTTCTTAATTGACACTCGCGCGGCCTGTCCCTAGACTCCCGCTAGTACGCCTGACTGAGACTTTTCCGGATTCGTCCGCATCTCGCAAAAAGGAGTCGTGCATGTTTGACATCAAACGCCGCTCGCGTCGCCAGTCCTTTCTCCTCACCTTCATCATCTTCGTCGCGCTGATTCCGGGCGCGCCCGCCGCCAATCTCTTCGCGCAGGGCGTCGTCAACTACGAAGCCGAAAAGCAGCGCGCGCTCAAACTTCTCGAAAACTCCAAGGCGACCGAAGCCCTCCCGATTCTCGAACGGCTCACGCAGAGCAACCCGGAAGACGGGCAGGCGATGTTCTATTTCGGCTTCGCCATCCTCGCGCAGTCGCAGTCGCTCACAGAACTGAACACGCGCAAACAGTCGCGCATACGCGCGCGCGCCGCGATGCTCAAGGCGCGTGAGTTGGGTTACAAGAGTCCGCTGCTCGATTCGATCCTTGAGTCGATTCCGGCGGACGGCGGAGACGAGCAGAAATATTCGGCCAACGCGGAGGCAGATCGTGCGATGCGTGAAGGCGAAGCGGCCTTCGTCAAAGGCAACCTCGACGCCGCGCTCGCCTCTTACCAGCGCGCCCTCGAACTCGATCCGAAAATCTACGAAGCCGCGCTCTTCGCCGGCGACATGTACTTCAAAAAGGGGCAGCCCTTCAAAGCCGCAGAGTGGTACGAGCGCGCCATCAAGATCGCCCCCGACCGCGAGACGGCTTATCGCTATTCGGCCAGCCCTCTGATGGAGGCGGGCAAACTCGAAGAGGCGCGGGCGCGCTACATCGAAGCGGTCGTGGCGGAGCCTTTCAGCCGTCTCGCGTGGGCGGGGCTTGCGCGCTGGGCTGGGGCGGCGCGCGTCGAACTCGCGCACCCGAAGATCGAAGTGCCGACGAACCTGACGACGCTCAAAGACAATCAGCCGACGATGAGCATTGATGCGGGTGTGCTGGCAGGCAAAGAAGACGGCACGATAGCGTGGCTCGGCTATGGGCTAACGCGAGTGGGTTGGGCAAAGCATAAGTTTGCCAAAGAATTTCCGGGCGAGAAGGAGTATCGCCACACGCTGCGCGAAGAGGCGGAGGCGTTGCGCGCGGTGATCGAATCGGTGAAAGCGCAGACGAAGGACAACAAGATCAAGACGCTCGACCCGTCGCTCGCGCGCCTCGTCAAACTCCACGACGAGGGCTTGCTCGAAGCCTACATCCTCTTCGCACGCGTTGACGCAGGCATCGCGCGCGACTACTTCGAATACCGCCAGACCAACCGCGACAAACTGCGCCGCTACCTGAGCGAGTACGTCACGGCGAAGAAGTAAGAACGCGAAGAAGTAAGAAGTGGTAAAGGGGAAGGGCGGAAAGCCACGAGAGGAAGCGGGGCGCAGCGTTTGAATGCTGCGCCCCGCTTTTTGTCTTTAACCTTTTCCCTCTAACCCTTCTCCTTTACCCTGTCGTTCTTAGCGCGGCGGGGCGGGTTTGCGCGGGAGTTTCTCGTCGCGCATGGCGGCTTGATAGACGAAGGCGGCCATGATGGTCGCGGCCTGTTTCATGTCGTCGGCCTGTATGCGGTCGAAGACATCCTGATTCGAGTGGTGCGTGCGCGTCTCGTACTCCACTTCGTCCTGTATGAACTGGAAGCCGGGGAGGCCGATGGCGTCGAAGGCGAGGTGGTCTGTGCCGCCCGTGTTGGAGATGGAGAGCGTCTGCGCGCCCAGGTCGCGGAAGGGCATGAGCCACGAACGGAAGAGCGGGCGGACAGCCTCGTTGCCCTGCAAATAGACGCCGCGAATTTTGCCCGTCCCGTTGTCGAGGTTGAAGTAGCCCGCAAACTTCTCGTACGCGGGCTTCGTCACCAGCCTGCCCTGCGGCGCACCGCCGGGGCGCGCGGCGGGTTGGCCTGCCGCTCCGGCGGCGGGCGTGGGTTGCGGCGAAGGCTGCGCGATCTCGCCGAAGTGCTCTTTGACGTAAGCGCGCGAGCCGAGCAAGCCCTGCTCTTCGCCGCTCCAGAGGGCGACGCGAATGGTGCGTCGCGGTTTGAGTCCGAGCGTCTGGAGGATGCGCGCGGCTTCCATCACGACGGCGCAACCGGCGGCGTTATCCGTCGCCCCCGTGCCGCTGTGCCACGAATCCAGGTGGCCGCCGAGCATCACCACTTCGTCTTTCAGGTCGCCGCCCGGAATCTCTGCGATGGTGTTGTAGCCCATCAAGTCCTGATCCTGAAACTGCACGTCGAGGTTGACGTTCATACGAACTTTTTCGCCCGCTTGCAGCATACGCATCATGCGGTTGTAGTGCTCGCCCGCGACGACGATCTGCGGCACCAGTTTCGGCGCGCTCTTGTCATAAGCCGAAACGCCGCGACGAAAGAACGCCTGCAAGGAGGTCAGGTCGGCCACCTGAGGGACGGGCTGAGGCACGTTGGCCGACTGCACGAAGATCGTGCCGCCGTCGCCGCGACCCGGATCGACGAGCAAGGCCGCGCCCTCTTCCATCAAAAAGTTGGCCTTCTTCAAGCTGAAGATAAACTGCGCGATCTGTTCGGGCGTCGGCTGTTGACCGGGACGCCGGACGGCAGTTGCCGGATCGGGCGCGTCGGCCAGCGCGAGCAGTTCTTTCTCCGTCATGCGCGTGCCGAGCGCTTCGAAGTGCGCTTTGATCTCGCGGATGGGAGCGGTGAGCACGATGGCGCCCTTGAGTTTGCCGCGATACTTCTCCAATCCGGCGTCGTCCGTCGCGTCCACGTAGACGACCTCCGCGTTGAGCGCGCCGTTCGTGCCCGGCGACCAGGCTTTCGGGTAGGCGATGAGCGGGACGTTCAGAGGCTCTACGACTTCCGCCGAGAAACGCTTCAAAGTCCAGCCGCGCCCGAAAGGTCCCCACGGTTCGAGGTGCGCATTCTGCATGCCCCACTTCGTCATCTGGTCGCGCGTCCATTCGTTGGCGCGCTTCATGCCGGGCGAGTTGGTGAGGCGCGGCCCGATCACGTCGGACATGTAACTTAAAGTCTGCATCACCTGCGAGCGATTCATGCCCTCGTCCTTGATGCGCGCGATGGGGTCGTTCGGATCGGGCGCGGGAGTCTGGGTTGCGGCTGCGGGTGTGGCGGACGGTTGCTGCGCCATGACCGGGAAGCTGTTCGACAGAACCGAACAGGCCAGCAGCAAGGCGACGGCGATCTTGCGTCGAAACATAAAATAGGCTCCTAAATTATTGACTGAAAATTTAAACCTGCGAACAGGCGAGCGGCAATACCCTTCAAGGGAACTTGATTATACTCTAACGCGGGCGGGAAAGTTTCAACGCGCGGGCGTTTCCCGTTGCAGATTGAAAGGAGGACGAGTCAGGCCGACGCGTCCTCCGAATTTTAGAGACAGTGCGGGAATTCCCGTCAGGACTAAAGCGTACGGGCGGGCGCGTCGAAGATCGCATAGAGTTCCTTCAGGCGCGCGACATCGTGCTCGAACCATTCCGCGAGCCAGTCGCAATATCTCTGTGCGGCTTCAAGTTCCGACACGCGGCGCGCGAAGACGTGCGCGATGAGATGCGCCGACATGATGCCCGACATGATGGCTTTCAAAACGCCGTGCGACGAGGCCGGATCGAGGACGGCGGCGGCATCGCCCACGAGAAAATAGCCCGCGCCCGCCGGACGCGCCGCCCTGCGCCACGTAACATCCGCGCCCTTCGCCGCCCCGCGCCGCTTCAACCCGCGAAACTCCGCAGGCACGCACGCTTCGACACGCACGCCCCCCGTCGCACCTTCGCCGCCTTCTTCTACGGCCACAGACAACCGCGTCCATTGATACAGACGCGGGCGGACGCGCGCCGTCCAGGTCCAACCGCGCGTATCCGAGACGATCTGCGGAGCGTCGTCGCGCGAGGCGCACGCGCCTTCCGCGTACCCGTAGCGCGCCGTCAGCCGCGCCGAATATTTTTTGATCTCCAGTCCGAGATGGCGCGCGAGCCAGTGGCGGTCGCCCGCCGCGTCGATAACGAAAACGGCTGTGATGGAGTTATGTGAAGTTTCCACGCCCGCGACTCTCGCGTCGTCGAGCAGCGGGCGCACGGCCTGGCAGGGTTGGAAGATACGCACGCCGAGGGCGCGTGCGCGTGCGAGCAGGATCGCGTCGAAGTCTGCGCGCCACGCCTGCCAGCCCTGCCATGCGCCCGTCTTCGCGTCCGCGCCGAAGGCTTCAAAGCGACGCTCGCCCGCCCACTCGATCCAGTTGCCCTCATGGCGCAAAAACCCTGCGCGGCGCACCTCGTCCGCCACGCCGAGCTGTTCGAGCAGCGGTTCGACGCCGGGATGCAGCGTCTCTCCGACGTGCTCGCGCGGGAACGGTTCGCGCTCGACCAGTGCAACTCTTAGTCCCGCGCGTGCGCAGGCAATGGCCGTCGCCGAACCGCCCGGCCCGCCGCCGAGCACCAACACGTCGGCCATCCTAGAGGTTGCCAATCTCTCTGCCCTTCCACTTCGCGCCCGCCGTCGCAGCCTTCGAGAGCACGCGCCGGTTATCCGCATCCACGAAGAGCGTCTGGCGTCCCTTGATCGCCAGACGCCGTTTGCGAAACTGGTTGCCGGGGATGGTTTCCTGCTTCGGGTTGGTGAAGACCTCGAAACGATAGACCCTGTCGGGTAAGGTCAACTGCGCCTCCGCCTGCGCCTCGATGAGTTCGGGCGTGCCGGGGTTGACGCGCCGGAACGAGAGCACGATCCAGTCGATCTTCGTTCCGCCCAGAATCCGGTAGGCCAGCGCCATCGCAAGCACGCGCCGCTGGTACTCTTCGAGGTCAACGTGCGCCGTCACGCGAAGCGAGAACTTATTCTGCAAAGCGTTCTCGACATAATCGACGTGATCGAAGCTGGCATACTCTGCGAATTCGCTGCCGCCGCTCGTGACGACCTTTGGACCCGGCGCGCCGTCCCACGGAAGATTGCCGACCTGCCCGATCTCTTCGTCGGTCAGAGGACTCACCGTAAAATAGCGGTCGCTCAAGGGTCCAAAAGTGAAAGTGCGCGTCGCATCGGGGGCGGCGGCAGGCCAGAAGGTGCTGAACGCGGCGCACAGTTTCGCGTCCTCTGGAAAAGGGCTACCCAATCCATAAGCCGAGAGGTGCCAGGTGCCGTCGGGCGCGCGGTCGCGGCTTACGTCCCAGCCGGGCGCGAAGACTCCGGCAGAGTTATCAGGCATGTGTGAATGGCGCAGCGTGTCTGCCGTCTTCGGCACGGTCTGCTGCGCGGCGTGCTTGCCGAACATGGGGACAATGGCCGTGACCGTGTTGTCCGCTGGCTTGAAAGGACTGTTCGGCAGTTGCAGGTTCGCGGCGAGGCGTTGATCGGAGAGCGTGTCGGGCGTGGTTTCCCAGACATCTTTGAGAAAACCCGGCTCTATCGTGTCAGTCCATTCGGTGAGTTCGCGTTGATCGCAGGTGGGGAAGAAGTCGGGCGCGGTGACGAGCGAGTAGGCGGGAATGAAAGCGGAGATGGCGGCCTGTCCTACCAGTTGCGGGCAGCGCGCTTCTATCGCGCCGTCGCCCGTGAAGTCAAGATAGTGCAGAGCCTTGTAGCCTCCCGCCTGAACCCGCGCCCGGACTTTATCTATGTCGTTGAGGTTTTCGATGGTGCCGTTGTCGCGCACGCGATGGCGCGCGTGGATGTATTCGGGCGCACGCAGCGCGCCCGCGTCCCAAGGAATCTCGACGCTTGAAGAGAGCGTGCCCACGCCCGGCGGCACGTTGAAAGAGAGCGGCTTGCCCTTGTAGCTCGCAGGCTCGACCAGTTTTTGATGTGCGACCGGAACCAGCACGCCCTGACCATACTCGGCCTTAGTGGAAAACTCCGCGATGCCGCGCGTAAAGCGAAACGGCGACTGGCTGATGTCTGGCTCCTTCCAACCCGTGTCGAAGGGCACGCCCGGCGAGCCGTGTTGCGCGCTCAACGTGAGATGAATGCGGCGCAATTTCTCGTTGAGATGGCTGCCGGTGAGCGAGAGATCGAGTTTGCCCTGCGGTAAGCCGCGCAGGCACTCCGCGCCGGAGAAGAGTTTATGCAGAGGTTGCCAGAAAGAGCGGTTCGCGTCGCTCTGCGACCTGCCCGCGCCCGCCTCGCGAAAACGGAGCGGGCAAAAGTTTGAGCGGCTGCCCTTCGCCGCCACCGCGATGAAGGCGGCGTAGCGCGCGGGCGAGACGCGCATGGCGAATTGATTTTTCTCGTCCGCCGGTATAAAGCCGCGCCGCTCTGCGTCGTAGAAAGCGGGAGAAGTGCCGACGCGTGCGACGCCCGTGCGCGCAAAGACGAGGTCTGCGTGTTTCTTGTGACAGGTCTGCGAGGCCGGGCGATATTCGTAGGCGAAGACGACGACGGCGAGACGCGCGCCTGCGCCCGCGCGGTTCTTGAGTTGTTGCAGCGAAGGCGCATCAACCGAGAAGACGTAATTTTCGACGGCTTCAATCTCGGCGAGCGTCGGGAAGAGCGTGAGCCGCGAACCGTCCGCGCGCATGACGACGTTCGAAGAGGCGAACGCGTGATAGAGAAGGCTCTGCGCGGGTTGTCCCGGCGTGACGCCCTTGCGTCCTTCGAGCGCGAAATCTTCAAAACCTTTCACGCTGCGCCTGATGTCCGGCAAGGTGCGGCTCAACTCGGCGGCCAGATCGGCGGCGGTGATGTCGAGTCCGTGCGCGAGCAGCAGTTCGCGCCAGCCGTGCGAGGCGAGGCGTTTGCAGGCCGCCGCGACTTGATCGATGAGAGCCATAAGTTGTGATCCTTTCTCGTGAGACTTGCCGCAGGAGTTGAGGAAACGCTTAACAGGAAGAACTTTCGGGGGGCGACTAAAGAGTTTTACGAGGATGAACGAACCGGCGCAACTTTCAAGAACGAAGCGGGCGCAGTTTAAACAGCGCTGCGCCCGCCCGTCAACCAAATTTTTCGCTCCCCGATGCACCCGACACAACACCTCGACGGGGCGCGTGCGAGCGCAAAAAAGAGAGGAGGACGAACCGCGCGGCTCGTCCTCCTCCATCGGGTTTCCTGCTCACTGCTAACTTAAGTGGCGACGCGCGAACCGCGCCCGCTCACGTCCGGCTTCGTCGCGGGCGGCACTTCGGGCAGCGGCTCTGTCTTGTAGTCGCACTCTTCGTTGGCGCACGAGCGCGTCGTGCCCTTCTTCGTCGTCTTCTCCAACAGGAACGGCGCGTGGCATTGCGGGCAAGGCTCGCTGACGGGCTTGTCCCAGTAAACCGCGTCGCACTTCGGATACTCCGAGCAGCCGTAGAAGACTTTCCCGCGCTTCGACTTCTTCACCACGATCTCGCCCTTGCAGCCGGGGCGCGGGCAGGCGATCCCGGTCGTCTCGCGCTTGATGAACTTGCACGTCGGGTAGTTGGAGCAGGACACAAACTCGCCGAAGCGTCCCTGTCGCCTGACAAGGTGCACGCCGTCCACAGGGCACGTCTCATCGAGCGGCACGGGCGCGGCGGCCACGACGCCCTTACGATCAATCTTGCGTATGTTGCGGCAATCGGGATAACCCGTGCAGCCGAGGAACTGGCCGAAGCGTCCGCGCTTCAAAGCCATCGGCTTCGCGCACAACTCGCACGTCTCCGCCTCTTCGCC
>DASWNS010000547.1:0-11989 GCA_036399115.1 Pyrinomonadaceae bacterium
TAAGCGTTAAATTTTCGGATTGCAGAATCTCACAGAGAGGTTCATTTCCCCCGTAATTACAGGTTCTTCGTGCATTCGTTGACCTGCCACCAACCCCCGGCGCGCAAGGGCACATTACTTGCTCTTAAGCTGCGAAGTTCAGTAGCAACTGCTCAGGCTACGTTTCCACTTCAAGGTGTTCGATTACTCCAACGGAGTCGGACATGATCAAGCTAAGGTCGAAGACAAAAGGGTCTTAATTCGTCGTGCGCCATTTTTAGGAGAGAGGTTACGAGAGAAACTATGAGTCGCAATCAAAAAAATTATCTTCCGGTCGATCTAGCGGGGGAGAATCAGGCGCAGAGAAGCGCCGGCAGCAGCAGGAATAGTAAAGATGAGATCGGCAACGTCATCTCTTTACAGACGCGTATGAACGCGCAGCGCGCAACGCAAGCCAGCGCGCAGGTCGCGGCGTCGCAGGATTTTGAAGCTGACCTGGTATGCCTGTCGCACCTGCGCTGGGACTTCGTCTATCAAAGACCGCAGCACTTGTTGAGCCGTTGCGCGAAGGCGCGCAGGGTCTTCTTCGTCGAAGAACCGCTCTTCATTCAGGGTCCTTCACGTCTCGACGTGAGCCAGCGCGAAGATGGCGTGTATGTCGTCGTGCCGCACCTGCCCGAAGGTCTGTCGAGCGAAGTCTCGGTCGAAGCGATTCAGCAAGCGATGATTGATCGCCTGTTTGCGGAGTATCACATACGCGATTACGTGCTCTGGTATTACACGCCGATGGCTCTCGGCTGGACGCGCCATCTGAAACCGCTCGTGACCGTCTATGATTGCATGGACGAACTCGCGGCCTTCAAGAATGCGCCGCGCCTCTTGCGCGAACGCGAAGCCGACCTGTTTCGTCGCGCCGACCTCGTCTTCACGGGCGGGCAGAGTCTCTACGAAGCCAAGCGCAATCAACACCAGAATGTCTACGCGTTTCCGTCGAGCATCGACCGCGCGCATTTCGCGCAGGCGCGCGACAGCCGCATGGAAGACCCTGCGGATCAGGCGAACATCCCGCACCCGCGGATGGGCTTCTTCGGCGTGGTGGACGAGCGTTTCGACATCGAACTTCTCGACGGTATCTCGGAAGCGCGCCCCGATTGGCAGTTCGTCATCATTGGTCCGGTGGTGAAGATTGACGAGAACGCTTTGCCGCGTCGCGCCAATATTCATTATCTCGGCAGCAAGTCTTACAAAGAACTGCCCGCGTACCTGGCTGGCTGGGATGTGGCCGCGCTGCTGTTTGCGCGCAACGAATCGACGCGCTTCATCAGCCCGACGAAGACTCCGGAATATCTGGCGGCGGGTAAGCCCGTCGTCTCCACTTCGATCCGCGACGTGGTGCGTCCTTACGGCAAACTCGGACTCGTGCGCATCGCCGACGACGCCGCGAGCTTTATACGCGCCGCCGCAGAGATCGGCATGGACGAGCGAACGGACGATACGACGTGGCTGGCGCGCGTCGATGAGTTCCTCGCAAAGATCTCATGGGATCGCACGTGGGGCGAGATGGCCGAGTTGATCGGCGAAGTCGCAGCCTCGCGGCGCGCAACCATCGCGGCGTCGGCTCAGCAGTCGAAGCCCGCCACCGTGACGACGACCGTTAAGCAGGCGGGCGTAGCCGCGCGTGCGGCGACGGCCAGCAGCAGCAGCGTGGCGGCTGCCGACTAAACAGGAAAGAATGAGAGAGACAGGAATGTTCGATTATTTGATCGTCGGAGCAGGGTATGCCGGGAGCGTGCTGGCCGAGCGGCTGGCACGCGTCTCCGGAAAGCGTGTGCTCGTCTGTGACCGCCGCCCGCACATCGCCGGCAACGCTTACGACCACTACAACGATGCGGGCGTGCTCGTACACAAGTACGGGCCGCATATCTTTCACACCAACTCGCGCGAAGTTTTCGAATACCTTTCGCAGTTCACGGAATGGCGACAGTATGAGCATCGCGTGCTGGCGAGCGTGGACGGGCAACTGCTCCCGATCCCGATCAATCTCGACACGATCAATCAATATTACGGTCTGAATCTGACCTCGTTTCAGGTTGAAGAATTTCTCAATTCAGTCGCCGAAAAGCGCGAGCAGATTCGCACGAGCGAGGATGTCGTCGTCAATCGCGTCGGGCGTGAGTTGTACGAAAAGTTCTTCCGCAACTACACGCGTAAGCAGTGGGGACTCGACCCCTCGGAACTGGACGCCTCGGTAACGGCGCGCGTGCCGATTAGAACCAACCGCGACGACCGCTACTTCGCCGACAGCTATCAGGCGATGCCGCTGCACGGCTACACGCGCATGTTTGAAAAGATGCTCGATCATCCGAACATCAAGATCATGCTCAACACGGACTATCGCGACATCGAGCGCATCATCCCTTACAAGGAGATGATCTACACGGGTCCGGTTGACGAGTATTTCGATTTCCGTCACGGCAAGTTGCCGTATCGCTCGCTCGAATTCAAACACGAGACGAAGGACACGGAGGTTTATCAAAGCGCGCCGGTGGTGAATTATCCGAACGACAATCTCTACACGCGCATCACCGAGTTTAAATATCTGACGGGGCAGGAGCATCGCAAGACGAGCATCGTCTACGAATACCCGCGCGCCGAAGGCGACCCTTATTATCCCGTTCCGCGTCCGGAGAACGCGGAGCTTTACGCGAAATACAAAACTCTCGCGGACGAGACGCCGGGCGTCCATTTCGTCGGTCGCCTGGCGACTTATAAGTACTACAACATGGATCAGGTGGTCGCGCAGGCTCTCACGACCTACAAGAAGATCACGGGCGAGCGCGACAAGGCCAACGTGCCGAAGTCTTAGGCACTATTAGCCAAGGGGAAATCGACATGAGCCGAGGAGCAAGTCTCCCTGCCCCGGAGCTTGAGCTGTGGGCTGGCGTGGAATGCACGGTCAACCGCGTCGGCGATCAGTTTTACGATCAGCTTGAGCGCAACGGCCACGCCCGACGGATCGAAGACCTCGACCTCTTCGCCACGCTCGGCGTGCGCGCAATGCGTTACCCGGTTCTCTGGGAACGCACCGCACCGAACGGCCTCGCGCGCGCCGACTGGTCTTGGCCTGATGCGCGCCTCGCGCGCCTGCGCGAACTGGGGATACGCCCCATCGTCGGGCTGCTTCATCACGGCAGCGGCCCTCGCCAAACGAGCCTCGTCGAGCCGGATTTTCCCACTCAACTCGCAGCTTATGCGCGCGGCGTCGCCGAGCGTTACCCGTGGGTGGATGCTTACACGCCGGTCAACGAGCCTCTGACGACCGCGCGTTTCAGCGGCCTCTACGGGCACTGGTATCCGCACGGGCACGACGACAAAACGTTCGTGCGTGCGCTCGTCGGCCAGTGTCGCGCCACCGCGCTTGCGATGCGCGCCATCCGCGAGATCAACCCGCATGCACAACTCGTCCAGACCGAAGACCTCGGCAAAACTTTCAGCACGCGCACGCTCCGTTATCAGGCCGACTTTGAGAACGTGCGCCGCTGGATGAGCCTCGATCTGTTGTGCGGGCGCATCACGCGCGAGCATCAGATGTGGGATTACCTCACGCGCATCGCCGGGATCGGCGAGCGGGAACTCGAATGGTTCAACGCGCATCCTTGCCCGCCGGATGTTCTGGGCATCAATCATTATTTGACGAGCGAGCGTTTCATAGATGAGCGCGTCGAACGCTACCCGGATCGTGCGGTGGGCGGCAACGGGCGGCATCGTTACGTGGATGTGGAAGCGGTGCGCGTCTGCGCGGAAGGGACGGCGGGGGCGCGCGTGCTGCTGCGCGAGGCGTGGGAGCGTTACGGCATCCCGCTCGCGGTGACGGAAGCGCATCTCGGCTGCACGCGCGAGGAGCAGTTGCGCTGGCTCGGAGAAGTGTGGGACGCGGCGCGCAGCCTGCGCGCGGACGGCGTGGATTTGCGCGCCGTGACCGCCTGGACTTTGCTCGGCGCGTTTGATTGGTGCAGCCTGCTCACGCGCTGCACGGGCAAGTATGAGCCGGGCGTCTTCGACGTGCGCAGCGGCACGCCGCGCCCGACCGCGCTCGCGCGCATGCTCCGCGATCTGGCCGAGAAGGGCGAACACGATCATCCTGCGCTCGATTCGCCCGGCTGGTGGCGGCGGCTCGAACGCCTGCAATACCCGCCCGTGCGTCGCCAGCCCGCGACAAAAGTGTCGACCAACAAACAAGGACTCGATATGAGACGTGGAGACGCGCGACCGCTCATCATCAACGGCGCGACGGGCACGCTCGGGCGCGCGTTCGCGCGTCTGTGCCAGCAGCGCGGCCTCGCTTATCGCCTCCTGACGCGCGCCGAGATGGACATTGCCGATCCGCAATCGGTCGAACTTGCGCTCGCGGAGTTTGAACCGTGGGCGGTCGTCAACACAGCCGGGTACGTGCGCGTTGATGATGCCGAGCGCGAGCCTGAAAAATGTTTCCGGGAAAATGGCGAAGGCGCGGCCACGCTCGCCGCCGCATGTGCGCGACGCGGCGCGGCCTTGCTGACGTTTTCGTCCGACCTCGTTTTCGACGGGACGAAAGGAAGCCCTTACGTTGAGAGCGATGAGGTGTCGCCGCTGAATGTTTACGGGCGCAGTAAGGCGGAGGCGGAACGTCGTGTGCTGGCGGAGTCGCCGTCCGCGCTGGTCTTGCGCACGAGCGCGTTCTTTGGTCCCTGGGACGAACATAATTTCATCACGGTCGCGCTCAGGACGTTGGCCGAAGGGCGAAAGTTCGTCGCGGCGGACGACGCTTTTGTCTCGCCGACTTACGTTCCAGACCTCGTGGGGGCGAGCCTCGATCTCTTAATCGACGGCGAGCGCGGCATCTGGCATCTGGCGAACGAGGGCGCGATCACCTGGGCGGAACTGGCGCGGCGCGCGGCGCAACTTGCCGGACTCGATCCGCAGTTGGTCGAAGCACGCTCGACGGTCTTCCTCCAACTCTCCGCGCCGCGCCCGCTCTACAGCGTGCTCGGCAGCGAGCGAGGGCAACTGCTCCCGACGCTCGAAGATGCGCTTGAGCGTTACCTGAACGAACGCGAGACGCGCTTTGCGTCCGTCAGCACGGCGTCGGCAGGACAAAAGCAGGGGCGCGCGGGCTAAAGGAAAGGGATGAAGGATGAGGGATGAGGGATGAATCAGAAAAAGCATTCAACCTCTCGGGCGCATATTCTTATTCATCCCTCATCCCTCATCCTTCATCCCTTCATCGCCTTCATCCCTTCATCGTATCGGCACGGTTTTTGATTAGTCATCTTGAAACATAGTTAAGCTGAGCCGTTTTCGGACAGAGACGGGGCGCGCGGCGCGCGTCGTGTTCGGAAACTGTCTGGTATTCAAAAGGAGACAAGAAGATGGCGACAAGTGAGACAGCATTGACTCAGGGACAGATTGACAGGGGCGAAGCACCGCAAGGCTACGCGCGGGATGTGAACGTGGGCGAAGTCGAACGCTGGGCGTCGGCCATCGGCGGCGGCGCGCTCGCGATCTATGGTCTGACGCGCGGCACGTACGGCGGCATCGCGCTGGCGTTGCTCGGCGCAAGCCTTGTCTATCGCGGCACGACGGGGCACTGTAACGCGTATGACGCGCTGGGGATCAACACGGCGGCGAGCGAGAGAGATAATCCGTTCGTGAGCGTCGAGGGCGGGCGCGGGGTGAAGGTCGAAAAGAGCGTGACGATCAACAAGTCGCCCGAAGAGCTATACAACTTCTGGCTCAACTTCGAGAATCTGCCGCGCTTCATGGACCATCTGGAAGAGGTGCGCTTGACGGGCGACGGGCGTTCGCACTGGGTGGCGAAAGGACCCGCGGGCACGAGCGTCGAATGGGATGCGGAGAGCTACAACCTGAAAGAGAACGAGTTGATCGCGTGGCGTTCGCTCGAAGGGTCGCAAGTGGCAAACGCAGGCTCGGTTCATTTCACGCCCGCGCCGGGAGGGCAGGGCACGGAGGTGCGCGTCGTCCTGAAATACGATCCGCCCGCAGGCGTCCTCGGCGCGTGGGTGGCGAAACTCTTCGGCGAAGCGCCCGAGCAGCAGATCGAGGAAGACCTGCGCCGCTTCAAAGGATTGATGGAGACGGGCGAGACGGCAACCACCGCCGGACAATCCTCAGGCCGCAGCGCGAAAGCGTAAAGACCTGTAACCGGCAACTGAAAAACGTTCCTCAGGAACGTGTAGAGAGCAAAGGAAAAGATCAACATGGCTGACGAAAACAGGAGCGAGTCCGGCGCGGGCGGCACGCAGGGCAACGCGTCATCCGGCGGCGCAGAAGAGCAATCGGGCGATCCGGGGCGCACGCCCGGCACAGCCGAAGGTGACGAGGAGACAGTCGACGAATCGCTCAAGCAGAAAGAATCCTAGACTTTTTCGCAAGCCCCTCCGTCTAACGCTCAACGAAGAGTCGTCGTTTCAGGCAGCCTCGCCCGCACGACTCTCCGTTGAGCGTCTCTTTTTTTAGTTCTACCGATGGAGTTGAATCCTACTTCTGCGTTTCCGGAGCAAGGCTTTTAAAGGGCGGCAGTCAAAGCGAAAAATTAAGGTTTGGCGGCGGTCGCCGTGTGGTATATTTAATCGCCCTGTCGGAATAGTCTGCGAAGTTACCTCATCCGTTTGCCCTAACACAAAAATTGACCGCCTCACAATTGATTTGTTGACGGTGACTCTATGATCGAATTCACCCCCCGCCGCCTACACCCTGCGCCGTGGCTGCAACTCGCCTGCGCCTGCCTCTTGATCTTCGCTGCCGGTGCTTCTTACTCCGCCTTCGCTGCGCCCGTGATTTTGACCGAAGCGACGACGACGCGCGCCATCGCCCTCGATGCCGTGACGAAGTTTCGTGATCCCTTTCCGCTCACGACCCCCGGCTACACGGCGGGCGCAGACACGCGCACGCGCATCATGTTCTTCGTCCTCAATCTCGACCTCCTCGCGGGCGAGGGCGCAAACGCGTTGACTGCCGACGCGGAAGACAGCGCGGGGCGCAAGTATGTGTTCGTGGTGGAGAACGTGTCGAGCGTTCCGGGTTTTGAAGCGTTGAAGCAGGTGACCGTGCGCCTCTCGAACGACGTAGGCGACGTGGGCGATCTCCTCGTGCGGATCAACCTGCACGGCGTGGCGAGCAATCGCGTCCGCATCAGCGTCGGCCACGCGGGCGGCGGCATCCCGGACGACCCCGGCTCGGTTCCAGCTCCCGCGCCCGCCGCGCCTCCCGCGCCCACGCCGACCCCGACTCCCAACCCCTACACCGCAGCCGCCACCAACGCCGACACCGTCCGTCTCCTCGAACAGGCCACGTGGGGAGCCACAAACGCCGAAGTCGCGCGCGTGCAGTCGATGGGCTTTCGCGCTTACCTGAACGAGCAGTTCAACGCGCCCATGTCGAGTTATCCGAACCTGCCGCTCTACCCGACCGATCAAGCGCAAGGCTGTCCGACGGGCAGCGCCGTGACGTGTGGGCGCGATAACTATTCGATGTACCCGCTGCAAGTGAAATTCTTCCAGAACGCGCTGGCGACGGGCGCGGGGTCAGACCAGTTGCGCCAGCGCGTCGCGTTCGCGCTGCATCAGGTTTTCGTCGTCTCAGGCCGCGACATCAACTACCCTGCGTGGATGGCCTACTACCTGCAAATCCTCGACCGCAACGCCTTCGGCAACTTCCGCAACGTGCTCCAGGAGATCACGCTCAATCCTTCGATGGGCGAGTACCTGAACATGCGCGGCAATCTTCGGACGAACCCCAACGAGAACTACGCGCGCGAGATACTCCAACTCTTCTCCATCGGAGTTGATGAACTGAACCTCGACGGCACGCCCAAACTCGACGCCGAAGGCAGGCGCATCCCCTCTTACAGTCAGGATACGATCAACAATTTCGCACGCGTCTTCACGGGCTGGAATCTGGCGGCGAACAAACAGGCCGTCATCAACGGCGTCGCCATCAACGTCTTCAATTATCAAGACCCGATGATCGTCTCGCGCGAAACCAACCACGACACGGCGAGCAAGCAACTCTTGAACGGCCAGATTCTTCCGCCCAACCAAACTTCGGCGGTGGATTTGAACGCCGCGCTCGACAACATCTTCAACCATCCGAACACCGCCCCCTTCATCGGCAAGCAACTCATCCAGCATCTCGTCACGAGCAATCCCAGCCCCGCTTATGTGGAGCGCGTCGCGCGCGTCTTCAACAACAACTGCGACGCCCTCTATCCTGAGAGTTGCACGAACACGCGCGGCGATTTGAAGGCGGTCGTCCGTGCCGTCCTGCTCGACCCGGAAGCGCGCGGCGACGTGAAGACCGATCCGAAGTACGGCAAACTGCGCGAGCCTGTTCAACTCATCACGAACGTCCTGCGCGCCTTCAACGCGACGAGCGACGGCGTGCTTGCGAACAGGACGACAGCCTCAGGCGGCGACCTGCCGAACCAACTGGATCAACCGCTCTTCTTACCCGCGACCGTTTTCAGTTATTACTCGCCGACATACGAAGTGCCCGGCGTAAACCTGCTCGGCCCTTCGTTTGAGATTCTTTCGACTTCCACCTCGCTCAGGCGCGCCAACGTCATCAACACGCTCATCTATAGTGGCGTCCCGGCCTCGCCGCCGAACGTCCCGACGGGCACGCAAATCAATCTGGCCGCATTCGAAGCGCTCGCGGCCAATCCGGCGCAACTCATCTCTGCGCTCGATGCGTTGCTCATGCACAACACCCTGTCCGCCGCCGCGCGCGCGTCCATCACGACGGCCATCAACAGCATCCCGACCACGGACGCCAACTTCGCGCGCAAACGAGTTCAGGCAGCGGCCTACCTCGTCGCCACTTCGCATCAATATCAGGTGCAAAGGTAAGCCGCCGTCAGTCGGCCAACAGCCGTCAGCTTTCACCTCTCGTCGCACGCAAAAGGGAATCCGTCATGGCATCAACACGCAGAGATTTTTTACGGCAGACAGGTTGCGCGCTCGTCGGCGGCGCGGCGTTCGCGTCCGGCATCGAGCAACTCGGCCTCATCAACGCGCTCGCGCAGGGCAGTTCGACGGCGACCGACTACAAAGCCCTCGTCTGCATCTTTCTCAGCGGCGGCAACGACGGCAACAATACCGTCGTGCCCGTCGATGCCGCGCGCTACGCCGAATATGCGAACGTGCGCAGCGCCGCCGGACTCGCCATCCCCGCACCCGGCCAAACCGGAGGCTTGTTGCCGATCAACCCTCTGAGCGGCGGCGCGTATGGCCTCCACCCGTCCATGCCGGAGTTGAAGACGCTCTTTGACAACCGCCAACTCGCCGTCGTCAGTAACGTCGGTCCACTGGTCGAACCGCTCACGCGCGACACCTACCGGAGCGGCAGCGGCAAACGTCCGCTCCAACTCTTCTCCCACTCCGATCAGGTCGCGCAATGGCAAACCTCCGTCTCGCACGACGCGAGCCAGACGGGTTGGGGCGGTCGCACAGCCGACCGCACCGCCACGCTCAACGGCGCGGCCACCTTCCCGCAGGTCGTCTCCATCGCGGGCACAACCATCTTCGCCACCGGAGCGAACACGCGCCCGCTCGGCATCTCCGACTCGCGCACCGCTCTCACCTCCGTCTTGCCGCTCAACAACCCGCCGGGCGCAGCCGGTTACACCGCCGCGCAGAGAGACGCGCGCCGCGCCGCCTTCGACCAGATGCGCAACCTCGACCTCGGCGCAACGCTCGTCAAGGCTTCGCGCGATACGACCGAACAGGCCATCCAAACCAGCATCGCGCTCGCCACGGCCAACGCCACGCTCGCCACCGTCTTCCCCGATACGACGCTCGGCTACCAGTTGGAACAGGTCGCACGTTTGGTCAAACTGCGCGACACGCTCAGTATCAAACGTCAAATCTTCTTTTGCGCGCTCGGCGGCTTCGACACGCACAGCGGGCAGACGGCGGCCAACGGGCAGGGCGCTTTGCTCACGCAGGTCAGCCAGGCGATGAAGGCTTTCTACGATGCGACGGTCGAACTCGGCATACAGAACAACGTGACGGCCTTCACGCTCTCCGATTTCGGGCGCACGCTGCAACCCGCAGGGACGGGCGCGGGCGCGGTCGGCTCGGATCACGGCTGGGGCAATCACCATTTCATCATGGGCGGCGCGGTGCGCGGCGGCGACTTCTACGGACGCTTCCCCACGCTCGCCCTCGGCGGCCCCGACGACACGGACACGCGCGGGCGTTGGATACCTTCAATCTCCGTCGAGCAATACGCCGCCACGCTCGCCTCCTGGTACGGCCTCGCGGCCAGCGACCTGCCGCTCGTCTTCCCGCTCATCGGGCGTTTTTCGACGGCGAACCTCGGCTTCATGTCGTGAAGCGAACCGGCGCAGAAATTCCATGCGAAAGATCTATCAACTCAAACTCTGCATCACCGCCCTCTTCTTCGTCGCAGGCGCGGGAGTTCTCTTAACCAACAACTTCACGACTCCGTCGGTCCACGCTTTCTCCGCCGGTCCACCCGCCGGGTACACGCGCGCCCCCGGCGAAGAACCGGAATCCTGCCGCGAATGCCATCTCCCGCAGGAGGCGGGCACGGGCAACATCAGCGTCAACGCTCCGCAAACCTACGTCCCCGGCCAGACTTATCAAATCTCCGTCGTCCACACCAACAACGATGCGACCCGCAGGCGTTGGGGCTTCCAACTCACCGCGCTCGACGACACCAACCAGAAAGCAGGCACGCTCGCGCCGCTCGCAGACGGCCTGACGCAGGTGCTCAACAATCAAGGACCGTTTCCGAATCGCCAGTACATCGAACACACCTCGAACGGCAATTTCGACGGCCAGACCGGAGGCGCGACGTGGACGTTTAACTGGACTGCGCCGCCCGCCGATGTCGGACCCGTCATCTTTTACGCCGCCGGAAACCACGCCAACGGCAACGGCAACTCCGACGGCGATCATATCTATTTCACCTTCAGCACCATCGCCCCCGCCGCTGCCTCGGGTGATTTCAGCCTCAACATCACACCCGCGACACAGACGATCCTCCCCGGCGCGAGCGGCACTTACACCGTCACCGTCACGCCTTCAAACAACTTCACGGGCACGGTCAACCTGAGCGTCCTCGGTCTGCCCTCCGGCGCGAGCGCGACGTTCGATCCGGCGTCCGTCCAGATCACGGATGCCAACGCGCGCAGTTCGACTTTGACGATCAACAACGGTTCGACCACGCTGCTCGGTAATTTCACCTTGACCGTGAACGGCGCGAGCGGCAGCTTGCAGCACGCGGCCTCGGCTTTCCTCGTCACGGGACCGACGATGTTCGACGCGAGCCTGAACGTGCGGATTCTCGCGCGCAACTTGAATCAACCGATTGCGCTCGCCTCAATCGGCGCAGACGATCTCTTCGTGCTGGAGAAAGCGTCGGGCAGAGTCCTGCGTGTGACGAACGGCGCGGCGCAGAGCGCGGTGCTCGATCTCGCCGTCAACAGCGCGTCCGAACGCGGCCTGCTCGGCATCGCGCTGCACCCGAATTTTCCCGCGAACCCGCGCGTCTATCTCTACTGGACGGAGAGCAGCACGGGGGCGGACACGACCAACCCCGATGAAACGCCGCTCCTCGGCAACCGCGTTGACAGTTTTCTCTGGAACGGCGCGACGCTCACGCCCGACAGGAATTTGATCAAACTGCGCGCCCTGCAACAGGATGCCGGGCAGCCTTCGCGCGGCAACCACAACGGCGGCGTCATACGCTTCGGACTCGACGGCAAACTCTACATCATCATGGGCGACAACGGGCGTCGCGGCCTGATGCAGAATTTGCCCTTTGGTCCGGCGGTCAACGCGCAAGGACCTCTCACAGCCGACGATCAATTCGGAGGTCCTGAACCTGACAACGCGCATCTCTCGGGCGTCGTCCTGCGCCTGAACGACGACGGCACAGTGCCCGCCGACAATCCCTTCTTCAACGCCGCGACGAATCTCACGGG
>DASWNS010000548.1:0-25508 GCA_036399115.1 Pyrinomonadaceae bacterium
GAGAGTTTCTAACTGGCGGTCAGAGACGGCGTGGAGAGTCTGGCCGGACAATTCTATTTGTGAAGATCAATGCAGGAGCTTGGCGACGTGGTGGCGTGCGCGCGCTTCTTCAAACGCAGCCCGCCGCGCGCCGTCTGCATCGAGGATCAACCAGCGCGGCGGCGCAATAGTAGTAGTGGCCGCGTCGCGCTCGGCGTTTTGCACGAGCAGGAGTTCGTCGTCGTCGCGTCGGCTGCCGAAGTGAGAGACGCGCGCCGTGGCGAGTCCGCCGCCGCGCACGATCCCGTCGCGCGGCGTGCGCGGCCAACCGGCCTCGACGGTTAAGACGCGCACGCCCGCCGTCAGCGTCAGGCGGCGTCCGACCATCTGCGAATTGCCGACGCGAAAACGGTGTGCGTCCGCGTGCGCGATGATGACGCTCGCGCCCGTGCGGTTAACTTCGCCCGCGTGCGCCGTGAAGATTGAGAGCAGCCATTCGATGCCGACGTTGCGCGCCATGTCGTTCAACGCGCGCAGGGCGAGATAGTCGGCCACGTCGCTGCGCCCGCTCGTGCGCGCACGCGCCTCGGCCTCGGCCAGACGCTGCGCCCATTCCGCTTCAAGTTCGCTCAACTGTCTACTCGCTTCAAATGATTCGTCGCTTGCCTTCAACGGACTTGCGCCGTGATGGTATCATGCCCGCACGCTCGAAAGTTAATGTACGCCTGAGGTCAGGCTCCCGACCTGTTTACAAAGAGGCACTTGATGACATACCGGCACGTCCGCACAATGCGTCGCGGCACCAGCTTAACTCTCTCGCTGCTCCTCTCCTTCGTCTCCCTCGCCGGAAGCGCGGGGGCACGGCAGCCGCAACCGTCCACGCGCCCCGCCGCGCGCCGTGCCGATGCGCCGCGCACAAACACCGCCGGACAGACGCCTGCGCGCCAGAACCAGACGACGGCGCAGGCCGCGAGGCCGCGTCTCGTGCTCGTTATCGTCGTCGATCAATTTCGCGCAGACTATCTCGAACGCTTCGGCGATCTCTTCGTCCCGCAGGGCGGACTCCGCCGTCTCATGCGCGACGGCGCACAGTGGACCAACGCGAACTATGATCACATGCCGACTTACACTGCGCCGGGACACGCCACCATCATGACCGGCGCGTGGCCTTCCGAGACGGGCATCGTCGGCAATGACTGGTACGAGCGCGAGGCGGGATGCGAAGTGTCGAATGCTTCCGACCCCGAAGATAAGCACGTGAGAGATAGGGACAGAAGGCTGTGCCGTACCGAAAAATCGCGCTGGCAACTCTTCGGCGGCGACGCGTCCGAGAGGGCTTCCAGCCCGCGCCGCCTGATCGCTTCGACGCTCGGCGACGAGATGCGTCTGGTGACCAACAATCGCTCGAAAGTGATCGGCATCTCCGTCAAGGATCGCGGGGCGATGCTGCCCGCCGGTCGTCATGCCAACGCGGCCTACTGGTTCAGCCCGTACACGGGCAATATGGTCACGAGCAGTTACTACTTCAACGAACTGCCCGCGTGGGTGGCGCGTTACAACGAAGCGCGTCCGGCGAATAAATATTGCGGGATGGAATGGACGCGCCTGCTCAAGGACGCGGGCGAATACGAGCGACGTGCGGGAGCGGACGCGCCGCCGTGGGAAAACATCGGCTCCGCCAACGACACGAACACTTTCCCGCATAGGATCGCGGGCAGCCCGGCGAATGCGAGCCGCGAATGTTGGAGCGTGCTCGACTATTCGCCTTTCTCGAATGACCTGCTCGTGCAGTTTGCACGGACGGCGATTGAGAATGAGAACCTGGGTGGCGACGCCGATACGGACGTGCTCACAGTGAGTTTCTCCGCCAACGATTACGTGGGGCATCGCTTCGGACCATACAGTCAGGAAGCGATGGACATCACGTTGCGCACAGACCAGCAGATCGGGACGTTGCTCGATTTCGTCAACGCGAAAGTCGGCCTGCAAAACACGCTCGTGGCGTTCACCGCCGATCACGGCGTCGCGCCGATTCCCGAACACGCTTCCGCGCTCGGGCTGACGGGCGGGCGCATCGGTAACACGGAGATCATGAACGCCGCGCGCAACGCCGTCCGCGTGCGCTTCGGGCGCAGAGGCGAGGAGAAGGATTCCACCGCCGACTACATCTCCGAGTCGCTGGCAAACGCCAACATCTTCTTCAACACGGTGGCCTTGAAGCGCGACGGCATCAACCGCGAAGAGATCGAGCGCGTGGTGGCGGAAGCCGTCCTGACCGTGCCGGGCATCAACCGCGCGTTCACGCGCACGCAACTGGAGACGGGCAGCATCTCTCCCGGCGACGTGATCGGGCGGCGCGTGCTGCACGGCTTCCACCCGCGACGCAGCGGCGACGTGGTGCTCGTACAAGAGCCTTTCAAATATTTCAGCGAAGGCGCAAACCCGATCCCCGCCACGCACGGTTCGCCCTTCTCTTATGACACGCACGTTCCGCTCATCATCATGGGGCAGGGCGTCAACGCAGGTCGTTACGCGCAGGCCGCGACGCCCGCCGACCTTGCGCCGACGCTCTCCGCGCTCCTGCGCATACAGGCTCCGAGCAACGCCGTCGGGCGCGTCCTTGTCGAAGGCTTGAGCAACAGGTAAAACTTTGCCCGGCGTCAGAAGTAGAAGCGGAGTAGAAGTGAAGTAGAAGTGAAGTTTGTTATGAAGATTAAAAAAACGGGTTTGAGCCTTTGTGTGCTGATCATTTTCGCGTCTCTTTCAGCGACGACCGGCGCGACGCTGGCGCAGAAGAAGACGACGGGTAGAGGCGCACGCCCCGCCGCCTCGACGGCGCAACCGCCCGCGCGCGGTTCGGGCGCGCGTGGGGATGAAGCGTCGAAGGCCGAACTCGAAGCCCTGCTCAAATTGCCTGTGGCCGAACGCCTTGAGCGGCTGCGCGCGTTTCTCGCGGCCAACCGGGAGCCATCGCTCAGGGCGCGTGCCACGGAGCAACTCGTGAGCGCGCACGCTGCGCTCGGCGACCAGCGTTTGCAGACCAATGATGCGGCGGGCGGGATCGAACTCTTCAAAGCGGCGGTCGCGCTTGCGCCCGCAGACATGTCCGACAGGTTGTACTACGAAGTCGTCTCGCAGTTGCCCGCGAATCTTTTCCTGCGCGGTCAGGCTTCAGCCGCGCTCGAACTCGCACGCGCGATTGAACCGTCGGCGTCGTCGGATGCAAAACGTCTGCTCGCGCTCGCGGCCTTTTACATCAGCGTCGAACAGGCGGACGACGCCGCGCGGCTGGCGCGTGCCGCCATCACGCTCCTGCCCGATCTCGCTCCGGCGCATCAAGCTCTCGGCGCGGCGCACCGGCTCGCGCTCCGGCTCGACGAAGCGGCGGCGGAATACGCACGCGCCGTCGAACTCGACCCGCGCTCGACGCTTGCCCGCCACAGTCTCGCGGATTTGCGACGCGCCACGGGCAAAGCCGAAGAAGCTCTGTCGCTCTATCGTGAGTTAATCGCGGCGGACGCGAAGAATGTTTCGGCGCGCACGGGGATGGTGCTCGCGCTCTTCGATGCGGGCAAGCGAGAAGAGGCCGAGCGCGAACTCGAAGCCACACTCACGGACGAGCCGCGCAATTTGCCGCTCCTCGTCGGCGCGGCTTACTGGTACGCGGCTCACGGTGAGACGCCGCGCGCACTCGCGTTGGCGGAACAGGCAGTGAAGATTGAACCGCGTTACACTTGGGCGCAGATCGCCTTAGCGCGCGCTCTCGTCGCCGGCAAACTGCCGCTCGAAGCCGAACGCTCCCTGCGCTTCGCGCGCCAGTACGGACGTTTCCCGACGCTCGATTACGAACTGGCGAGCGCGCTCGCCGCGACGGGTCTGTACAACGAAGCGTTCGAGGAACTCGCGCGCAGTTTCACGATCAAAGACGGCCAGCTCGAAACTCAACTCGCCGGGCGCAGACCCGCACGCGCCGACAGTTTTATCGAACTGCTCGCGCCCGAACGCCGCGCCAGCATCTTTCAGGCAAACGCCGCTGACACCGAAGCGAACGCGCGCGTGATCAAAGGTCTGCTCGCGCTCCATCTCGCGCTCGATGCGACGAACGCAGCGGGCGAGGGAAGCACTGCGGCGAACACGACTCCGGCGTCCGATTCATTCATCGCTGCCGCTGCCAATGATTTCACTTCGGGCACAGACGAGATGCGCGCTTTTCGTCAGCTCTACGCGGCGGGTCGCCTGCTTCGTCGCGGCGTCGCGCTCGGAAGCGTGCTTGAGTTGATGGACGCGGCGCGTCTCAATATCGAAGCCGCGATTGACGCGCCCGCCGCGACCGTCGCAACAACCGCAGACGAGTTGCGCGACGTGCGCGCGAACGCCATCGCGCAGGGCGGCACGCCGAGCGTCCCCACGCTTCCGCGCAACGCCATCTCGAATATTCTGCGTGGCCGGATCGAAGAATTGACAGGCATGGCTCTGCTCGGACAGGGCAAGACGACGGAAGCCGTGACCGCGCTCCGCCGCGCGACGAGCGTGCTGCCGGAAAAGAGTCTCTACTGGCGCACGGCGCAGTGGCGGCTCGGAACCGCGCTCGCCAGCAGCGGGCAGGAACGCGACGCGCTCGCCGCCTACATCAAGAGCTACAATTCGCAGTCGCCCGATCCGGCTCGCCGCGCCGTGATCGAATCGCTCTATACGAAAGTCAACGGCTCGCCCGCCGGACTCGACGCGCAAATCGGCTCCGCGCCCACGCGCGCCGCCTTCGAAGCGACGAACGCCAGCCGCACCTCTTCGTCCGCTCGGACGCCCGACGCCGCTGTCACAACGCCGACGCCCGAACCTGCCGCTTCCGCGACTCCGCAACCTTCGGCCACTCCGGCCACTGAACCCACGCCGGAGGAATCACCCCTCGTCGCCGCCCCGACGCCCGCCGTGACGCCCGAAGCGACGCCGGAAGCAACGCCCGAAGCGACGCCCGTTACTACAACGCCGTCTCCAGAGCCTTCGCCTTCTCCCGCCTCGACGCCGTTTCAATCAAACGCCGACGCGGAACCGAACGCGCCAGCCGCGTCGCCCGTCGAAGCGAAGCGAACGAGAGTGAGCCGGAACGGCTGCGCGCTCGTGTTGAGCGCGAGCGCGTCGGAGTTGAGCAACAGCGGCGGCTCGCTGAGCGTCGTGGCAAGCCTCGAAGGCAACAGCAATCTCGCGGGCATCAGCGCAGCCACCACACACTGGTCGGACATCATCGTGCTACGCGAACCGCAAGGCAGCGCAGACGCCAACTCCGTCAAGTTCACTATCACTTCCATCAGCAAAACCAGCGGCAACTTCAACGTCAACTTCAAATCGCCCTGCGGCGCGCAAGAGATGATCTTTACGGTGAAATGAAAGCGGCCAAAGGGGCAGCGGTCAAGGGTTAAGACGGGCAAAGATAAAAGCGGAGGCAGCTTGCGAGGGCTGCGCTCCGCTTCTCTTTGCCTGTCCTTTTTTTACCTCTTCCCTCTCTTCTCCCTCCCTTTCAGACATGCGCGGCGAGGCGTGCGGCGATAGCCTGTTTGGGTTGCGCGCCGACGATGCGTTCGACGAGTTGGCCGTCTTTGAAGATGAGCAGGGTGGGAATGCTGCGGACGCCGAACTGCGCGGAGGTGCGCGGGTTTTGATCGACGTTCAATTTGGCGATGGTGTAGCGGCCTTGCGCTTCGGCGGCGAGTTCGTCGAGCGCGGGCGCGATCATGCGGCACGGCCCGCACCATTCAGCCCAGCAGTCGAGTAACACAGGGCGGCCTCCGCTGCCGAGCACGTCGCGCGCGAAACTGGCGTCCGTTACCGTGACGGGCTTGCCCGTGTCCGCCTGCGCCGTCTGCGCTCCGCCGCGCGACGTCAACTTCGCGCCGCACCGCCCGCAGACGGCCTGCAAACTCTCAGCCGCCCGAAACTCGTCCACACGATTCTTCGCGCCGCAGTTATCACACATCACGACTGCCATACTCCCTCAACGCCTCCGTTCTTCAATTTGCGTGAAGGGAAATTATAACGGGCGCGGCGTGAAAGAAAAAAGCAGCGCGGTGCGCGTGAAGCGGCGCGCGTGGATAAGAGAGATTCGCAGCGCGAAAATTTCGTCGCCGTCGTAAGTTAACTATGCTTCAAAGCTAACCGCGCTCTAATTTTGTCCGGGTCGTGAGTTGCAGCTGCCGCCGGGTGTTCTCTCAGCTTCGCTCTCCGCTTTTATGTGAAACCGTCCCGTTGAGAGCCGACGAGGGAGAGCAGTTGCCTGATCGTCTCGACGAGCGACTTCATGCCTTCGGGTTTCTTCAGGAAAATATCTACTCCGGCTGCGCTGGCATCGTTCCTGCGTTCGGTGGCCGAGAGCATGATGATGGGCGTGAGACTGCGATGTCCGAGTGCGCGTGCGCGCGCGGCGAGTTCGACGCCGCTGAGTCCCGGCAGGTCGTCGTCGAGCAGGATGAGATCATATTGCTCGACGCTCTCGATCTGGCGCAACGCCGTGAGTCCGTCGTCGCAGTCCTGCACTCGCCAGCCTTCGAGTTCGAGCGTCTCTTTAACGATGAGTTTGACCGGCAGAAAATCTTCCGCGTAGAGAATGTTAATGAAAGTCATTCGGGGCTGACATCCTTTAGTGAGAATCCGGACGCACGCGCAGCCGCCGCTGTAGTAATCACCGGCGGCGGTAGAGAGTCGGAGTTTACAGGCGCGAGCCTTGTCGTCGGAACACGAGCCGGTAACACGATGAGGCAGCCGTGTTACAAGTTTCTCTATGCAGGAATCAGGCCAATGCGAAGGGAGGCCGTTTTACGGCGCATCCGGACGCTGTCTGGGGTGGGCGACGTGGAAAATTTAGAGGCGTTATCCACGTTTCGGTTGATAGTTCTTAATGATACTTCGCTTGCGCTGCTTGGCGGGGGTTCTGGCCGCGAGCAGGTTCTTGTTTCTGTTTTTGAGACGCCAGTTTAGAGATTCATGGTGTTTGAAGCCGAGCAGCCGCGCCGCGTTAGACACCTTGCCTTGCGCGTCGCGCAGAGCCTTCTCGATCAGGTGTTCTTCGAAACGCTGCACCTCTTCTTTGAGCGAGAAGTTTGCCCAGGGGTCTGCGAAGTCAGCCTTGCCCGTCAAGCGCAGCGCGACTGTCTCCACGGCGTCGGCTTCGATGCTGCTCCCGTCAGACGCCGCCAGCAGCGTGCGCTCGATGAGCGAGCGCAACTCGCGCGCGTTGCCCGGCAGAGGCAGACGGCACATGGCCTCGATGGCGTCGGGCGTGAAGCGCACGCGCTTGCCCTGTCGCCTCATCGCTTCGCGGATGAAGTGCTCGGCGACAGCCGGAATATCTTCGACGCGCATACGGAGCGGCGGCAGTTCGAGATGGAAATTTTGCAGACGATAGAAGAGATCGCGGCGGAAACGTCCCTCTGCGATCTCGTCTTCAAGGACGCGATTCGTCGCCGCCATTACGCGCACGTCGATGCGTTCGGGTGCGCCCGCACCCACCGTATGAATCTCGCCGTGCTCGATGAAGCGCAGGAGCTTGCTTTGATTGGCCGTGCTCAGTTCGGCGATCTCGTCCAGGAAGAGCGTCCCACCCGCCGCGAGTCGTGCTGCGCCCGGATAATCCCCAACCGCATCCGTGAAACTGCCCTTGACATGGCCGAACAACTGCGACTCCAGCAACGTCTCCGAGAGCGCCGCGCAGTTGATGGCGACGAACTGGCCGGGGCGACCGCTCCACTCGTGCATCAGGCGCGCGAGCAACTCCTTGCCCGTTCCCGTCTCGCCCGTCAACAGCACCGCGCCCTGTGAATAGGCGATGGCGTGCGCGCCTCTAAGCAGAGTCGCCGTCTGCTCGGAGCCGTAGGCGAAGCCCGCCGTGTCAAACTCGATATTGTGCGTGCGCTCGGCAGCGATCACACGACGCGCGCTGGCGCGCAGACGTTCCAAAATCCCCGGATGCTGCGTCCGCGCCAACAGGTGATCGGCCAACTCATAGATGGCGCGCAACTCCACGCTCGTCAAGTGATCGCCCAACTCTTCGAGCATCGTCAGTTCGGCGACGCCCGCGCCCTCTAGGTCGCCCGCCTGTTCCGCCACCTCAAACGCGCGCTGCAACACGGCACGCGCCTCCGCACGCTTTCCGAGTCGCGCCAGAGCCGTCCCCTGCGTCGTCAAAGTCTCGGCCAGAAGGTTTCGCTGCCCGCCGTTCTCCAGAGACTTAACAGCAGCGCGCGCGATTCTTTCGGCCTCCGCGTTCTCCCTGAGGCCGAGGAAGATGCGCGCACGGTTATCGTCCACCTGCGCCGCGCCGTTGCTATCGTTAAGACTCGTAAATAGTTGGCGCGCGCGATTAAGATGCTCGTGGGCGTCTGTGTACCTGGCTAACTTGTAATGTAAAAATCCGAGGTTGTTTTCAACTTTGGCGCAAAAAAGTTGGTGTCCCGCCTGCTCGAAATGAAAACTCGCCGCCGCATAATCGATAAGCGCACGATCTGCATAGTCCTCCCGGTGCTCGCCCGTGCTAAGTTCTTCGAGCACAATGGCGCGTTCCATGTGGAAAGGCCCTTTTAGCGCGTGATTATCGCTGGCTTCGAACAAGGGGGCGGCTTCGGTCAAAAAGCGGAGCGCATCGCTGTAACGTGTGGCGCAAGCCTCGACTATCGCGCTGCGCAGCAGTGTATCGGCTCTCTGCGCGCTGTTGCCGGGCGAAATATGCTTCAATGCGTCGCTCAGTATCACGCGGGCGTCGTCGTAGGCTCCCATGATCCAGTAGCAACGACCGAGTTCCGTCTGCGCTTCCCCGACTTTTTCAACTTCTCCCAGTGACTCAAAAAGGCGGATACTTTCGCAGATCAAGTCTTTGGCGATCTCCTGGGCGTCCGAAAGTTGTTTGGAACCACCGATTAACCCTGTTAACACGCCTGCGCGTAACAGGATTTCCGCCGCGCTGTCGGCTTCTAAATCATCAACTTGCGGGCGTTCGCCGGGATGCTTCCACCATTCGGCCAGTGCCCCGCAGGCCGCCTCGTAGTTGCCCGCTTCCGCAAATTCTTTAGCAGTCAGGCATCGAAGGCGGACTACATCCTGGAGGGGCAGGGCTAAATCGTCCAGTTGGAGAGATGCTAGATTTGTAAAAGTCATGTAATCATTACCTTTGTAAGTCACTGCTAATTAACTTGCAAGCAGTTAAACCTTTGCCTATGATGCTTCTGGATTGTTTTAGTCTGGCCTTTAAATCACGGTATGTTATCGGCTACCGCTGATCGCAACCCTTCTTTTAGGAGAAACCATGAAACGCTTACGTCAAATCTGCGCTGTTACTGTCTTAACTATTTTGCTCACTAATGTTGCATCGGCTGAAGAGGGTATTTCTCACCCCTGGTATGTGCCGCCGCCGACGCCGACGCCCGCCACTTCGGCACCTGCGCAAGCCGGTTCTACTCCCACTGGCGAAGCAAATACAGATAACGGGGACTCGACACTCGATCTTGCGACGGAGATTACGCTACAGATTATCCAGAACATGCTCGCATTGTTCTAAAAAATATCTCTCCGTCATCGAGCCTAAAAACGCTGCTGTGATTTATCTCAGGCGGCGCGCTCTTCGTGTGGCGTGAAGACGTGGCCTGCGGGTCACGACAGATGCCCGGAGAGAGGAGACATCCGCTGCACGGCGAAGATTAACTGTTAAAGCATATTAAATGCAATTGTTTTCTTCGTTTTGGACGGATAAAAAGTTTCCGCGCGGGAACGGGGGAATGGTCGTCGTGTCGGCTTTCGTAGTAAGATGCGAGATCAGAAGGCTTCTCCCGTACATCTTCGGCCTAAGAAAAGGAAAGTTGCTCAACGATGCTTCTACGTCGCACGTCTCTGCTGTCGTTCGTGTGGGTGCTGCTCTTGGCGGCGGCTCAAGTTTCTGAGGCGCAGCAGCGAAACAGCCGCGCTCCCGTTAACAGTTCTACGCCGGAGATCTCTTACACCGTCTCCATGCCTGCACCGCACACGCATCTCTTGCAGGTCGAGATGCGCGTGCGCAGCGCAGGCGCGACGGCGAATCTTCCCGCGCAGGTTGATCTCGTGATGCCCGTCTGGACGCCGGGGTCGTATCTCGTGCGCGAGTATGCGCGGCATGTGCAGGATTTCGCGGCGGGCGAGGCGGGCGGCAGATCGCTCGCGTGGAGCAAAGTTAATAAGAACACTTGGCGCGTGGAGACGGGGGGGGCGGCGCGTGAGTTGCGCGCCACTTACAGCGTCTATGCCAACGAACTGACGGTGCGGACGAACGAGTTGCACGACCGTCATGCTTTCTGGAACAACTCCGCGACGCTCATGTACGTGGAGGGTCAACTCGGCGCGCCTTCGACGGTGCGCGTCGTGCCGTTCGGCGAATGGAAGATCGCCACCGGCCTGCCCGCCGTCGCAGGGCAGCGCAACACTTTCCGCGCAGAGAACTTCGACGTGCTCTACGACTCGCCCTTTCTCGTCAGCGACTTCAAGACGATCTCCTTCGAGGTGCGGGGCGTGCCGCACCGCATCGTCATTGACGGCGAGGGCAACTACGACCCGGAACGCATGCGACGCGACGTGCAGAAGATAGTGGAAGCGTCGGTCGAGATGATGGGCGACGTGCCGTATCGCGATTACACTTTCATGTTCATGCTCCACCCTTCGGCGGGTGGCGGCCTCGAACACTTGAACTCGACGGCGATCATCTGGCGGCGTTACGCTTTTCGTCCCGAAGCGGCCTGGGACGATTTTCTCTCGCTCGTCGCGCACGAATATTTTCATCTCTGGAACGTTAAGCGCATCCGACCCGACGCGCTCGGCCCTTTCGATTACACGGGCGAGAACTACACGCGGCTACTGTGGGTGGCCGAAGGCGTCACGAGTTATTACGAAAACATTCTGTCGCGCCGCGCCGGAATGATCTCGGACAAGGAATATCTGACGACGATAGCCAACGCGATACGCAGTTTGCAGAACACGCCCGGACGGCTTGAACAATCAATCGAAGAGGCGAGCTTCGACGCGTGGATCAAGTATTACCGCCCCGACGAGAACACGCTCAACTCGGCCATCTCCTATTACGACAAGGGAGCCATCGTCGCCCTCCTCTTAGACCTCGAAATCCGTCGCCGCTCATCGGGCGCGAAGTCGCTCGACGACGTGTTGCGTTATCTCTACAACGAGTTTTCTAAAAAGAACCGCAACTACACGCCCGAAGATTTTCAACGCGCGGCGGAACAGATGGCGGGCGCGAGCCTCGACGATTTCTTCCGCCGCTACGTGCGCGGGCGCGAAGAACTCGACTACAACACGGCCTTTGCCGCCGTCGGCCTGCAACTCCTGACGACCGCCCCCTCGCCCGCCGACCCGTCGAAACCCGCCGCGCCGAGAGCCTACTTCGGCGCGAACCTACGGCAGGACGGCGACCGCCTCGTCGTCTCAAGCGTCCCGGCGGGCACGCCCGCTTACAATCAGGGCATCACTTTCGGCGATCAGATCGTCGCGCTCGACGGCGGGCGCGTCACGCTCCAAACCTTCAACGCGCGGCTCGAAGAGAAGCGACCGGGCGACGAAGTGCGTCTCTCTGTCTTTCGTCTCGACGAGTTGCGCACGATCACGATCAAACTCGGCAGCCGCGTCGAAGAAAACTACCGCCTCGTGCCGCTCGCGCAGCAGACGCCCGAACAGAAGCGACTCTATGAAGGCTGGCTCTACACGCTCGGGCAAAAAAGCGGCGGCGGCGAATAGACAATCCGCCTTAGAGACGTTGAACCTCGCGGAACAGCAGGGCTGAAGCGTTGTCTAAGCCTTGTTGGAGGTTTAGTCTATGCCGAAAGAGTTGCAGCGCGAGTTCGTGTCTGCTGTTCAATACTTCCTGATGGTTCTCGTCGCTCTGGTCGCGGCCTTCTTTGGAGTCTTTGTGCCTGCTTCAACGGGCGGGGAGACGGTGTCCGCGATAAATATAGGGGAAGCGTGGAAGAATATAGACCCGTACGTGAAATCCGTACTGTTCATCTTCTCGTCGTTGAGCGTCGTGAGATTTCTGTTCGTCTTTCTCCTTTATTCAGGTAAAAAGCCTCTGGCTTAAAATATCCTCAGATGAACGAAGCACTGATGCGCTGATGAACTTCGAGGGGCAGGTAGCAATCGTCACGGGCGCGGCCTCCGGCATCGGTCGCGCGTGCGCTCTGGAGTTTGCGCGTGGCGGGGCGAGCGGCATCTGCATCGTCGATCTCGCCGGAGAGGATTTGCTGACGGAGGCCGCGCGCCTGGTGCGAGAAGCGGGCGCGCGGGTGGCGAGCTTTCACGCTAACGTCTCGGACTACGGAAAAGCCGAACGCATCGTCTCGGAGACGCGCGTGCGACTTGGCGGCGCGCACATCCTCGTCAATGCCGCAGGGACGACCGAAGACGCGCCCCTCTGGAAGATGACCGAGACGCAATGGGAACGCGTGCTGAACGTGAACCTCAAAGGGACCTTCAACTACATACGCGCCGTTGCGCCCGCGTTTCGCGCGCAGGGCGCGGGGAAGATCGTCAACGTCGCTTCCATCGAAGCGTTGCGCGGCAGGTTCGGCATCAGCAACTACGCCGCTTCAAAAGCCGGAGTCATCGCGCTCACACGCGCGGCGGCGCGCGATCTGGGGCGCGACGGGATCAACGTCAACGCGGTTGCGCCCGGCTTCATACGCACGCCGATGGTGGCACGCCTGCCCGCAGAAGTTCTTGAAGAAGCCGCGAGCGAAACCGTCTTCGGGCGCATCGGCGAACCGGAAGAGGTCGCTACGGTCGTCGCCTTTCTCTGCTCCGCCGCCGCACGCCACATCACGGGCGAAGTGATCCGCGTCGATGGCGGCCAAATGCTTTGAGAACAGTGACGGGTGACGGGTGACGGGTTAAAATCTCGTCGCTTGCTGCTAGTCGCTTCCGGCTCGTTGCTGCTTGTTCGTTGCGTTTTGGTCGGTGCTTCTTGTCCATCATTTGTCGCGCACACGAAAGTCAGAAACGACGGCAACACTTTTAACCGGTTCCGGCTCGTCACTTGTCACTCGGCACTTGTCACTGTTCTCTTATGAAAAGCTACCAGCATATCCGTTTTACCATCGAAGACCGCGTGGGGCGGATCAGTCTGGCGCGTGCGCCTTTGAATGTTCTGAATATCACGATGATGCGCGAGATCGGGGCGGCGCTTGAGGAGTGTGCGGGTGTGCGCGAGATGGTGGCGGTGGTGTTCGAGGCTGAAAGCGGCGCGCGTGCATTCAGCGCGGGCGTGGCGATTGAGGAGCATGTGGCGGAGACGATCTACCAGATGCTCGAATCGTTTCATAACATCTTCCGCGCGCTGGAGGTGATGGCGAAGCCCGTCGTCGCGCTCGTTGACGGGGCTGCGCTCGGCGGCGGGTGCGAGTTGGTGGCGGCGTGCGACATCGTGGTCGCGTCGGAGCGTGCGCGTTTCGGGCAGCCGGAGATCAAGTTGGGGGTCTTTCCGCCGGTGGCGGCGATCCTGTTGCCGCGCGTGATCGGCGAGCGACGCGCGCGCGAACTCATCCTGACGGGCGAGTTGATCGATGCGCCGGAAGCCTTGCGCCTCGGCCTCGTCAACTACGTCGTCGCGCCCGGCGAACTCGAAGGGAAGGCGCAGGAGATACTGGCGCGCCTGCGTGATCTCTCCGCGCCCGCGCTGGAGTTTGCGAGGCGTGCGCTCGACATCTCGCGGGAAGAGCGTCTGGAAGAGGTGCTGGCGCGCGTCGAGAATCTCTACCTGAACGAGTTGATGAAAACGGAAGACGCCAACGAAGGCGTCAACGCCTTTATGGAGAAACGCAAACCCGTCTGGCGCAATCGTTGATATGCGATTATTCAAGTCTCGCCATAGTAGATTTTTAGGGCGGGTGACGGCTGCGTTGTCGGTCGCCGTCGCCTGCGCGTGCCTGTCTGCGAGCGTGCCGGGCGCGCGTGCGCAGGAGGCGAGCGTTCGCCGGGAGACGACGGCGGCGCGGCGCGTAGATGCGAGGCAGGAGCATGTGGAACGCGCGCGGCGTGCGATGAATATTGTGTGCGCGGAGCGCGAGCAAGACCCGCAGGGCAGCGCGCCGATTGACGAGATGCAGGAGATGCCTTCGCTGCCTGTGCGTCATGCGGAAGTGCTGGCGGGCACGGCGCGCGCGGAGCGTCTGCTGCCCGTGGCAAAAAATCTGGCCGCCGAGTCGCTGCGCGCACTCCTGCGCGAGCACGACATCAAGGAGTCTGCCGCCGTCCGTGCAGCCTTCGCGCGGCTCGCACAGGTGCGCGTGGTAAAGCCCGACATGGAACTGCGCGACAATGCTTCGGTGCTCTACAGAGAACCGCGCACCATCCGTTTCGGCACCATCTTTCTCGCCGGGCTTCGTTCGGACGAAGGCATGATCAGCGTGCTCGCGCACGAACTGACGCACGTGGCCGACGGCGCAAGCGGCAGCCTCAACGCGCTCTTTCGCGGCGTCGCGCAGAGGGCGTCGCGCGCCGCAGGTCTACAGCGGATCAATCTGCGGCGCGGCGAAGAGTTGACGTGCGATCTCGTCGGCGCGAGAAGCGTGCGCGCTTACATCACGCGCACGAAGAGCGTGGAGACTCTCGCACGGCGCACGGCGCGCGCCCTCGCGCACAACTGCGTCGAACGCGACTACACGGATCGCGCGCACCTTTCGCCGCGCACGACGATGCGCGCTCTGCTCACGCTCGACCCCGCGCTCGCGCGAGACATTACGGGCGAACCGGCGCAGGCGAGCGACGTGACGCCGAACGCGACGCTGCGCACGCGCCGCAACCAGCGACGCGCCGCGCACCCGGTTGCGCCGCGCACGCCGCGTCGTTGACAGAGTCGCACGCGGCTTCCTATCATTTTCGTATTCAAGATGAATAAGATGAACAAGCAGGGAAATCGTTTGAAACGTCTGTCCGCAGAGGGGCGCGCGCCCGGCGCGACTCCAACACTGCTCGCGCCTCGAAGCCGTCGTGCGCGTCGCGCGTTCGCCTGCGTGCTCATCTGTGCGCTCGTGTCGGGCGTGGGCGGGTGCAGGCAGGTGGGCGAGAAGTTGGGCGTGAGCGTTCCGCGCCCGCGCGAGTTGCGCGACGTGCCCGCCGCGCGGCTCGCCTTTCGTCTGGAGACTGATCGTGACGAGGTTGTGCCCGAAGCCTTTATCACGGACGCGCCCGAAGAACTGCACGCCGCCGTGAAGACGCAGTTTGAGACGAACCGCAAAGAGCAGGCGCTCCTGCGCACGGTCGTCTCACCGGCGGGCACGCGCGTGCTCGCGCTCTACGACGCGGGCGGCGGCACCCCCTCCGAAAACACTTTTCGCATAGACCTCTACGGCGCAGACGGCATGTTCGTGCGCAACATCCTGCCGCAAAATCTGGAAGGCATCACGCTGGCTGCGGTCGCATGGTCGCCCGATGCGCAGTGGGTCGCATTCATCGGACGGGAGAAGCCGAACGCGACCCCGACGCCCACGCCGCCCGACGAACTTCCCCTCGCGCCGCCCGTCCCCACAGACCCGAACGCCCCGGCGCAACCGACGCCGACCGTCGCGCCGCTCATCGCGCCCGTGCCCGTCTTCAAGACCGATCAGATTTACATCTGCGACCTCAACGGCGAAAATTTGCGCCCGCTCACCTCGCGCGAAGGTTTGATCTATTTGAACCTCTCGTGGGCGCCCGACAGCCACGCGCTCGCCGCCCTCGCCTGCCGTCAGGACGAACTCGACGCGCGCTTGAATGAAGGCAAAGAACTCGCCGGTCGCCCGCGCATCATCGAACGCGCCGACGGGCGCGAGCGTCTGCTCGACGATCAACTGATGGACGTTCAGCCCGTCTGGTCGCCCGACTCCGCGAAGGTCGCCACCGCCATCGAAACCGACGTGGCGATCTACGACGCGCTCGGCCAGTCGCCGACGGGCGCGCGTCTCCCCTTGCGCGATCCTTTGTTCAACTCGTCAGCCGCCTACGATGCGGCGAAGTTAAAACGTGCGACTGCGCCCGCCGGGAGCGGCAAAACAGATTCGTCAGGCGGCGACGGCTCGACAGCAGCGACTTCAAACAGCAGCGCCACGCCGATCTCTTTCAATCCCGTCATCAGCCTCGAATGGCCGCAGCCCGAAACACTGCTCGTCCGCACGGGGTTCGTGCGCTACTACCAGAACAGCCCTGAGCCGACGCGCAGCTATCTGCGCTGGCACCTCTTACACCTCAGCCCGCAGGCCGCCGTGCTCAGTTGAAGCGCACTCGCAGCGTCGGCTTCACTTAAACTAAAGGAGTGAACAAACCCCCTTGATCTACCAAAGCATCTCAGACATCTACGCCGCCAACGAGTCGGTGCGCCGACAGGTCACCGCCCGCCTCGAAACTTTAAGCGAAGCGCAACAAACTTTTCGCCCGGACGAAGGCTGCTGGTCGGTCGCACAGATCGTCGAACATCTTGCGATCATCGAGCAGAACATGGTGCGACTGATCGGCATGCTGCTCAACAAGGCCGAGGGCGCAGCCGCCGCACCGTCAGACGACGCCGCCACGCCGCGCCCCTTCAAGCCGTTCTCGCTGGACGCTCAGGTCGAAACGATCAGGGATAAAAAACTGACCGCGCCCGAACAGGTGCGCCCCGGCGGACAGGCCGCGCTCGCCGATTCGCTCGCCAGCCTGCAACGCACGCGCGCCACCGTCGAGAGCTTCCGCCCGCGCCTCGAAGCCGCAGACCTCGAAGCCGCCACCTACCCGCACCCGGCCTTTGGCGAACTAAACATCTCGCAATGGCTGGCCTTCATCGGCCACCACGAAGCGCGCCACCTACGCCAGATCGAGCGTCTGCTCGATGCGCCGGAGTTTGCCAACGAAAACTGAGACTGACGGCGAAGCGTCCGCTTGCGGCGACTCGCACGCGTCTCTATAATCGCCCGGCACCATTCGTAAGTTTATGCCCTCTTAGCTCAACGGTTAGAGCAGCGGACTCAGTTCTTTGAAAGGTTTAAGTGGAGAATTCGGGATTATGAAACTCCGCGTGGCAATTCAGACAAAAGAAGCCTGCACTTTCGGGCTTCGGCTTCGAGCGATTCCCACGAGGTGTTCGAGCAACTTCTGAGATCGATAGGAAAAGACTTGGTCGCGGGATCAAGGTGGGGAAAGCCAACGCTGCATGGTTACGTCCGTAGCCGCATCGTTCGCCACAACCATTCTTCTGTTGAATCAGCCGTTGCCTTCTTTGCCAGCCACGCTCTTGCTGGCAGGCGTAATTCTGATGTCTGTTGTTTGTCGAAGCGTTCTTACATCGTCGTGAGCAAAATCTAACTTGCTCGCCCGTCAAATTCGCCCGGCAGATAACAGAACCGTTCTCCATAAGACCTCCAAGGTTGGGTTGCAAACGTATCACACTCGATGCTCCGGGTTAACCGGAAATTCGTTTCAGGTGCGCTTGTAGAATCTGTCAAATTCGGGGAAGCCTAAGTTGCGAAAGCGAGACGGTAATCCCGAGCCAAGCCGCGCCGCTCATGGCGCGGAAGGTGTAGAGACTTGATGGCAGACGCGTAAAGCGAAGAGAAAGTCCAGACCACAAACTCCGTCTGCCGGTACGTCAGGCGGGGCGCGGCGAAAGCCGTAGCGGTAAGCATAATCCGTTGGTTGTAGGTTCGAATCCTACAGAGGGCAGTTTTAATACGAAGGCGGTTTAAGGGCGGCTCAGGGGGTCGCCCTTAACTGTCTCCAGCGTGCGAAGGGCGACTCCCCGGCGGAAGGATCATTCGTGTTGAGATACGCACGTTGTCGCGGCGGGCGCGGGCGTCTGTCTCTGAGTGATAAACTTGTCACCTGTCATCTGTCACTTGTCACTGCTCTATTGAAGGGAGCGAAAATTTGAGCCGGGAAAATTCCATCGGCATCGGCGTGATCGGGTCGGGGTTTGCGCGGCGGACGCAGATTCCGGGTTTTCGCGCCGCAACAGGCGCGCGGGTTGTGGCGATTGCGAGCGCGCGGCGTGAGCGTGCGGAAGCGGTGGCGCGCGAGTTTGCGATTCCGTTCGTGGGCGACAACTGGCGCGACGTTGTAGACCGCGCGGATGTCGATCTCGTCAGCATCGTGACGCCGCCCGCCACGCACCTTGAGATGACGCTCTACGCGCTCTCACGCGGCAAGGCCGTGCTCTGCGAAAAGCCGATGGCCTTGAACGCGGCTGAAACCGCGCAGATGTGCCGCGCGGCGAGCGCGGCGGGCGTCCTCGCCTGCATTGACCACGAACTGCGTTTTCTGGACGGGCGGCGACGCATGCGCGAACTGCTACGGGCGGGCGAGATCGGGCGCGTCAGACATGCGAGCGTGACTTATCGCGCCGATTCGCGTGCGAACGCGGAGCGCGCATGGGATTGGTGGTCGGATGCGAAGATGGGCGGCGGCGCGCTCGGCGCAATCGGTTCGCATGTCGTAGACGGCCTGCACTGGTTGCTCGGCGCAGAGGTGTCGCGCATCTTCTGCCAACTCTCGACGCACATCATTGCGCGCCCCGTGGCCGGAGAGCGCGGCGACGAGATGCGTCCGGTGACGACAGACGACGCGGCCAACCTGATCATCAACTTTACAGGGGGCGGCCTCCTCGCCGAGACGGGCGCGAGCGCAAACGCCTCGCTCTCTTTCGTCGAAGCGGGAGAGCCTCTGCATCGTCTGGAGATCTTCGGCGAGTGCGGCGCGCTCAGGGTGGAAGGCGACGGTGAGTTGTGGCGCGCGGAGATGGAGGCGGGCGCGTGGCGACGCGTGGAAACCGGGAGCGCGCACACGGTCGCTCCCGGCATGCAGGACAACGGCTGGTCGCGCGGCTTCACACGCTTCGCGCAGGAGATCGTCAACGCGCTCCTCGAAGGGCGCAGCACGGTCGAAGACGCGGCCACGTTCACGGACGGTCACCGCATCCAACTCGTCCTCGACGCCGCGCGCCGCTCGCACGCTTCCGGCAGTTGGGCGACGCCGGACCATAAAGGTTTCGAGGCGTCCTAAAGTTTTGACAAGACGAGATGAAACAAGCTGACGGAGCACGACCGCGCAACTGGAAAAAGAGAGTCGCACCCGGCGTGCTCTTCCTGCTGCTGTTCGCGTCGGGCATAATCTTTTTCGCCCTCCCGGTCTTCGTCGAGAAACATTACAACCGGACGATTCACTCACCGCCTTACCCTGTATCGCAATCGACATAGGCTTCTGGCAGACGGCCACCTGCGGCACGGATGCGCGTGCGATTGCGCGCAGCATTCGTTACACGGCGAACCTCATCGGCGCGCGACACGTCGGTTTGGGATCGGATTTCGACGGCGCGGTCGCGCAGCCTTTCGACGCGAGCGGCCTCGCGCAAATCACGAACGCGCTCCTCGCCGAAGGCTTCGGAGAAGAAGAGATTAAAATGATCATGGGCGGAAACGTGCTCCGCGTCTTCGCGGAGCATCTGCCGCGCTGAACTTCAAACAGCTTCTTAATTTGATTCGTAACGGGTGAGATGAGTTGAGAGTGGCGAAGCGTAAGCAAAAAGATGCGGGGCGCGTCGTCGTGCGCGTCGGCGTGGACACGGGCGGGACGTTCACCGATTTCGTCTATGCGACGCGCGACGGGCTGGCGGGCATGTTCAAACTCGCCTCCACACCCGCCGACCCTTCACAAGCGATCACGGAAGGCTTGCGGCGTATCGCCTCGGAGTCGGGTGTCGCCGTCGGCGAGTTGGAGATCGTACATGGCACGACCGTCGGCACGAACGCGCTGCTGGAGAGACGCGGCGCGCGTGCCGCGCTTGTCACGACGAAAGGTTTCGCAGACGTGCTCGCCATCGGCAGGCAGGCGCGCCCCGCGCTCTACGATCTGAACGCGACGCGACCCGAAGCGATCATCCCGCGCGCCCTGCGCTTCGGCGTACGCGAACGCATCGCGGCGACGGGCGAGGTGTTGGAAGCGTTGGAGGAGAGCGAACTGGTCGAGTTGGTCGAGAAGTTGAAGCGTGCGCGCGTCGAGTCGGTCGCCGTCTGCCTGCTCTTTTCGTTCGTGCATCCCGAACACGAGCGGAGGATCGCGCGTGCGCTCTCGAAGTTAGGCGTGCCGCTCTCCGTCTCGCATGAAATTCTGCCGGAGTATCGAGAGTTCGAGCGCACTTCGACCGTCGCCATTAACGCTTACCTGCAACCTTTGATGGGCGCGTATCTCAAGCGTCTGCGCGCGCCGCGCCTGCGCGTGATGCAATCTTCGGGCGGGAGCATCTCGGCGCGTGCGGCGGCGAGCGAGCCAGTGCGCACTATCTTATCGGGGCCTGCGGGCGGCGTTGTGGGCGCGCTTCGCGCCGCGCTCGCCGCAGGCTCACCCGACATCATCACCTTCGACATGGGCGGCACTTCCACAGACGTTGCGCTCTGCGCGGGCGGGCAGATGCGCACGACGAACGAGGCGACGGTGGCCGCGTTGCCCGTCGCCGTGCCCGTTTTGGACATCCACACGGTCGGCGCGGGCGGCGGTTCAATCGCACGCGTGGACGCGGGCGGGAGTTTGCGCGTGGGTCCGGAGTCGGCGGGAGCGGAGCCGGGTCCGGCGGCTTACGGGCGCGGCACGATGCCGACCGTGACCGACGCCAATCTCGTGCTCGGTCGTTTCGGCGGCGCACAACTGCTCGGCGGCGACTTCAAGTTGGACGCGCGCCGCGCGCACGACGCGCTGGAACGACTGGCGCGCGAGTTGAGTGCGGCGAGCGGGCGACGGACGACGGCGCACGAGGCCGCGCTCGGCGTGGTGCGCGTGGTGAACGCCGGGATGGAACGCGCGCTGCGCGTCGTGTCGGTCGAGCGCGGGTTTGATTCGCGCACGTTCGCGCTCGTCTCGTTCGGCGGCGCGGGCGGCCTGCACGCCGTCGCGCTCGCAGAGAGTTTGCGCATTCCGCGCGTCATCGTGCCACGGAGGCCGGGCGCGCTCTCGGCGTTCGGCGCGCTCGCTTCGGATGTCGTGCTGGATGCGAGCCGCACCGTGATGCTCGATGCGGCGGGCGGCAGGCTCTCCGAACTCGAACGCGCGTTTCAAGCGATGGAACGCGCGGCACGCACCGTGCTCAGCCGCGAAGGCTTCACAGGTGAACGGCAGCAGAGACACGCGCGCAGCATCTCTGCGCGTTACAAGGGACAATCGTTCGAGTTGGAGATCAACTATAGGTCGCGGCAGACGCTCGCCGCAGCGTTTCATCGCGCACACCTCGCGCGCTACGGTTACGCGCTGGCGGAGAACGCGGTCGAGATCGTGAGCGCGCGTTTGCGCTCGCGCGGGCTGGTGGAAAAATTGAAGCGCGAACGCGTCGCTCAAAACACGACCGGCTCCAAAGTCGCGCCGCAGTCAACGGCTTCCGTCTACTTCAAGACCGGAGCGTCGCGCGTGCCCGTCTACGCGCGGGAAGAACTCAAGGCGGGCGCGCGTCTGCCTGTGCCCTGTATCGTCACCGAATATTCTTCGACGACGCTCGTGCCCGAAAGTGCGCGCGCCGCGCGAATTGATGAACAGGGCAACCTCGTCATCGAACTATGAAACGCACGCCCACTGTAATTGAACTATGAAACGCACGACTTACGATCCCGTCACGCTGGAGATTTATCGCGCGCTCTACACTTCGGTCGCGGAGGAGATGGGCATCGCCCTCAGGCGCACGGCGCATTCGCCGAACATCAAGGAGCGGCGCGACTATTCGTGCGCTGTCTTCGACGCGGGCGGGCGCGTCGTCGCGCAGGGCGACCACATGCCGGTGCATCTCGGCAGCATGCCGATGGCCGTCGCCGCCGCGCTTCGTGAAACCGGGATCGCACCCGGCGATGTCGTCGCACTCAACGACCCGTTCGCGGGCGGCACACACCTGCCCGATGTCACGCTCGTCGCGGGCGTCTTTGACGTGAACGGAAGCGCGAAGGGGGAAAGGGGAGAGAGAAAGACACGAAGCCGCACGGCGACGGACGCGTCGAAGAACAGCGCGATAGAGAATAATGCGTCGGCGGACGGCGCGATAGAGGATGACACGCTAGAGAATGGCGATGCGGGGCGCAGCGGTCTTGACCCTTCCCCCTTCGCCCTTTCCCCTTCCCCGATTTTCTACGTCGCCAATCGCGCGCACCACGCGGACATCGGCGGCGGTTCGCCCGGTTCGATGGGCATGGCGACGGACGTGTACGGCGAGGGCTTGCGCATCCCGCCCGTTCACCTCATGCGCGGCGGCAGGATGAACGAAGACGTACTCAGACTGTTGCTGGCGAACGTGCGCGGGGCTGACGAACGGCGCGCGGATTTCGCGGCGCAGACCGGATCGCTCAAGACCGGCGCGTCGCGCCTGCTTGAGATCGTCGCACGCAGGGGCGTGAGCGAAGCCGCGAGCTATGCGTCGCACCTCATCAGTTACTCGGCGCGCATGATGCGCGCACGCATCGCCCTGATTCCAGATGGAGTCTACGCGGCGGAAGACGCGCTCGACGATGACGGCACGAGCGACGAACCGTGCCGCGTGCGCGTGCGCGTGGAGATTAAAGGCGCGCGGGCGCGGATTGATTTTACGGGGAGCGCGCCGCAGGTGGCTGGTCCTGTCAACGCTGTCGAAGCGATCACGGTGTCGGCGGTCGCTTACGTCTTTCGCTGCCTGCTCGGCGCAGAGGAAGTCCCGGCGAGCGCGGGGCTGATGGAGCCGTTAGAAGTCGTCGCGCCGCCCGGCACCATCGTCAACGCGCTTGCGCCCGCACCCGTCGCGGGCGGCAACGTCGAAACTTCCCAACGCATCGTTGACGTGCTCTTCAAAGCATTGGCGCAAGCCTTGCCCGAACTGGTGCCCGCGGCCAGCCAGGGCACGATGAACAATCTCACCATCGGCGGCGTGGACCAGAGGACGGGGCGCGAGTTCGCTTACTACGAGACTATCGCGGGCGGCATGGGCGCGCGTCCCGCGCAAGCGGGGCTGAGCGCGGTGCACACGCACATGACGAACAGCCTCAACACGCCCGTCGAAGCGCTCGAATACGCATACCCGCTGCGCGTGCGCGAGTATGCGATGCGCGACGCTTCCGGCGGGCGGGGCAAGCATCGCGGCGGCTGCGGCGTCGTGCGCGAGATCGAGACGCTCGTGCCCGCGCGCATGGCACTGCTCGCAGACCGCAGACGCCGCGCGCCTTACGGGCTGGCGGGCGGCGCAGAGGGGCGCGCCGGACACGACTCTGTGATCGGCGGCGACGGGCGCAAGCGACGCATCAAGTCGAAAGGCTCTCACGAACTGAAAGCGGGCGACCGCATCCGCATTGAGACGCCCGGCGGCGGAGGACACGGGAAGAAACGATGAACGCAGAACGATGAATGATGAATGACAAGCAGGATTCAGGATTCAGAAGTCAGAATAAAACCTGCGCGGGTCTTCATGCTGATTCCTGAATTCTGTTTTCTGAATTCCAGTTCATCGTTCATCCTTCATCCTTCGCCGTTTCCCCCTCCTTCTTTCCTTCGTCGGTTGTTCAATTTAGAATGTGCTTTCACAAAGACGTTTGGAGGGGGAACGGTTATGCGCGTCACCATCGGACAGATCAACACGACGAACGGCGACTACGAGGGCAACGTCGCGCGGATTTTACACGCCATCGAGAGGGCGCGGGCGGAGGGGAGCGATCTCGTCGTGCTGCCGGAAGTCGCCGTGCAGGGCTACATGTCGTTCGATTGGTTTTTAGACCGCGACGTGGTCGCACACGCGATGGAGCCGCTCGATGAGATCATCGCAGCGAGCGCGGGGCTGACGGTCATTGTCGGGACGGTGCGCCCGACCGGGCAGACCGGAGGCCGACGCCTCTACAACTCGGCGGCGGTCATCTCCGACGGCAAACTCTTAGGCTTCGCCGACAAGACTCTGCTTCCCGAATACGACGTGTTCGACGACCCGCGCTACTTCGAACCGGCAAAGGAACGCCGCCTGTTCGACATCGAAGGCATGCGGGTCGGCATCGCCGTCTGCGAGGACATGTGGAACGACAAGACCTACTGGCGCGAGCGGCTCTATGCCAACGACCCGACCGACGACCTGATCGCGCTCGGCGCGCAACTGATCGTCTCCATCAACGCGTCGCCGTTCAACAAGAGCAAGATGGGTCAACGCTGTTCGATGGTTTCGCATCGCGCGAAAGCGGCGGGCGTCCCTATCGTCTTCGTCAACCTCGTCGGCGCAAACGACGGCGTCATCTTCGACGGCGCATCAATCGTCACAGACCGGAAGGGACAGATCATTCTGCAAGCGCCGCCCTTCGAAGAGTTCTACGGCTCGGTCGATCTCGATTGCGACCAGTGCGACACCTACTGTCTGCCCGGCGACGACATTCAAACCGTACACGACGCGCTCGTCCTCGGCATACGCGACTACGCGCGCAAGAACCGTTTCGAGCGCGCCGTGCTCGGTCTTTCCGGCGGCATTGATTCCGCGCTCGTCGCCGCGCTCGCGTGCGAGGCGTTGGGCGCGGCGAACGTCTTGTCGGTGATGATGCCTTCGCCCTTTTCGTCGCGCGGGAGCGTGGATGATTCCGTCGCGCTCGGCTTAAATCTGGGGATGCCCACCATCGAGCATCCGATCAGCGCGGCTTATGAAGTGCTCGTCAAACAGTTGAAACTGGAGAACCCCGGCACGGGTCAGGAAGAACTCGCGCGGCAGAACACGCAATCGCGCCTGCGCGGCAACATCCTGATGGCGATTTCAAATGCCGAAGGTCGCCTGCTGCTCTCGACGGGCAACAAGTCGGAACTCGCGCTCGGCTACTGCACGCTCTACGGCGACACAAACGGCGGCCTCGCCGTCCTCGGCGACGTGCTCAAGACGGAGGTGTGGGCGCTCTCGCGTTATCTCAACCGCGAGCGCGAGATCATCCCGCGCGCCATCATCGAAAAACGCCCCTCCGCCGAACTCGCCCCCGGCCAGTTTGACGATCAATCGCTGCCGCCCTACGACAAACTCGACCCGATCCTCAAACTCTATTTCGAACTCAAAGCCACGCCCGAAGAGATCGTCGCCAAAGGACACGACCAGCAACTCGTCTTCGACGTGCTGAACCGCGTCGAAGCCCCGGCCAACGAATTCAAGCGACGACAACTCCCGCCCACGCTCATCATCTCGCGTCACGCCATCGGCATCGGGCGTCGCCGCCCCGTCACGCATCGCTACCGGCGGCAGGTCTTGAAGGCCGTCGAGCGCGCGGCTGAAGGGCAGGGATAAAAGAGAAGCCTTCAACGCAGCTAGCATGAAGCGGGCGCAGAGAGAGAGAGAGTTGATACAACGCTCTTCTCTCTGCGCCCGCTTCGACATCTTCTGTACCTGCGATGGTGAACGCCTCGATTGCTGGTCGCTCTCAATCGCAAACGCCATTCAAGAGATTGAAACTAAGGTGGGGATGAGTTCGCCTGCGGGGTCGGCGTGGCCGATGGCCGCGTCGAGTTCGGCTTCGAGGTCTGCGGGGGAGACGGGCGCGAGTTTGCGGAAGTCGAAGAGTTTCGGGTCG
>DASWNS010000549.1:0-3122 GCA_036399115.1 Pyrinomonadaceae bacterium
CCTTTCCTACGCCTCGCAGCGTCGCGGCGGGACTCGGCGAAGAGGTGCGGACGGGCAGGCTGGCCGACGACCTCGTGGCGTCGCTCTTTCGCGTCGCCGCAGGCTACACGCTCGCGGTAATCTTGAGCGTCCCCGTCGGGCTGGCTCTGGGGCATCGTCCGGCGGTGCGCGCCGCGCTCCTGCCCGCCATCAACTTCTTTCGCAGCCTCTCGCCGCTCGCGTGGATACCTTTCGCCATCCTCTGGTTCGGCATCGGCGACCTGCCCGTCGTGTTTCTGATCTTCATGGCGACCTTCTTCCCGCTCGTGCTCGCCACGCTGGCGGCAGTCGCCAACGTGCCGTCGGTCTACTTTCAGGTCGCGCACGAGTACGGCTTTCGCGGCGCGGAACTGCTGACGCGGATCACGCTCCCGGCCATCATGCCGCAGGTCATCACGGCTCTGCGTGTGACGGGCGGAATGGCGTGGCTCGTGCTGGTGGCGGCGGAGATGATCGCCGGGCGCGACGGCCTCGGGTTCGCCATCTGGGACGCACGCAACGGCCTGCGTCTCGACCTGCTCGTCTGCGGGATGTTCGTCATCGGCCTGACGGGCGTGCTGCTCGACTGGCTCCTGGCTCTGCTTGCGAAACTGCCCAGCGTGCGGTGGGGTTATGAACACTAACACTCTGGTCGTCCGCGACGTGTCGCACTCTTTCGGCGGTGCGCTCGTCCTCGACCGCATCACGCTGGAAGTCGCTTCAGGCGAAGTGGTCGCGCTCATAGGTCCTTCCGGTTGCGGCAAGACGACGTTGCTGCGCCTGCTCACGGGCTTCTACCAACCGGAGCGCGGCGCGGTCGAACGGCGTGGCGGCACGCGCATGATCTACCAGCAGGACGGACTCCTGCCCTGGCTCACCGTCGCGGGCAACATCTCGCTCGGCCTGCGACACGTGGCCGACGCGGCGGAGCGCGAAGAGCATCTCGCACGCCTCCTGAAACTGATCCGCTTGCAGGGGTTCGCGCGCCACTACCCGCACCAGCTTTCGGGCGGCATGCGCCAGCGCGTCGAACTCGCACGCGCACTTGCGGGCGACATCAACGTCCTGCTCATGGACGAACCTTTCTCTTCGCTCGACTACCAGACGCGCTCACGCATGCGCAGCGAACTGACGCGCGTGCTCGCGCTCAGACCCGTCGCCGTCGTCCTCGTCACGCACGATATAGAGGAAGCAGTGCTGTTGGCCGACCGCGTCGTCGTGTTCTCGGAGCGTCCGGCGCGCATCATCCGTGAACTGCGTCTGGACGCCGAACGCCCGCGCGATGTGACCGACCCGACGTTGCGCGCCGCGATGAAAAGCATCCTCGAACACCTCGCGCTGCCGCACGACTTCGATGGCGACGCGCCGCCGGACGAACCGGAAGCTCTCGGCATGCCCGAGGCGTCCGCGTGGCCGGATTGAACCGTAGCATTGTCTCTTTGAACTTAAACTCGAAGGCCGTACCGGAGAATCGGATAGATGACACGCACCAGAATTTTCATTATCGCGCTCGGGCTTTTAGTCTTGATCGGCGGGCTTGGCCTGCTGCGCTTCGCCTCGCTCAAGCGGCGCAACGCGACCGATGGCGGCGGCAGCGACGGGATCGCGCGCCAGCAGTTAAAAGTGGGCTTCCTGCCCGTTACTTGACACCTCACGTGCCCCGTCACGGACTTCGCGTCACGGACGAGCACGACGACTCGGTTCGAGTCGCAAAGATTCACAGACTTTCCCACGGTTACCGAGACGGTGAAATCCGGTCGCCTCGATGCGACCTTCATGGTCGTGCCGCTTGCGATGAAACTGCGCGAGCAGGGACTGCCGATCAAGATCGTCTATCTAGGCCACCGCGACGGCTCGACCGTCATCGTCCGCAAGGACAGCCCCGCACGCAACCTCTCAGACCTGCGCGGCAAAATTTTCGCCATCCCTACGCGGTTCAGCAACCAGTTCATCGTCATCCGCAAGCTGATGCAGGACAGCGGGATCGCGCCCGAAGAGATCAACTTCGTCGAGTTGCCGCCGCCGGATATGCCCGGCGCGCTCGCAGCCAAAGCGATTGACGCTTACTTCGTCGGCGAGCCGCACGCGGCGAAGGCCGAACTCGACGGCACGGGGCGCGTCCTCTATCACGTCAAAGACATCTGGCCGCACTTCATCTCCTGCTGTCTCGTCGTTACGGAGAAACTGATCCGCGAACGCCCGGAGGTGGTGCGGGATTTGGTGCGAGGGATCGCGGAGTCGGGCGAGTGGGCGGAGACGCACAGGCCGGAGGCGGCGCGCGTCGCCGCGCCTTACTTCCGGCAGAACGAAGAGGTCATCAAGTACGTGCTTGAGCAGCCGCCCGACCGCGTGAGCTATCGCATGCTGTCGCCCACGGACGAAGACCTCCAAAAGATTCACGACCTCGCGCTCAGTCTCGGCCTCATCACTAAGCCCGTCCTGATGAGCGACCTCATCGACCGCAGTTTTATCCCCGCCGACATCAAACCGGCTGACATCAAATGAGTTACGCTTGAGAAGTGGAACCAGTCGCCGGTTTCACTTCTCAAGCGCGTCTTGCACACGGGCGCGCCGCCGGACGAAAGTTCGGCGGCGCGCCCGTCTCTCTTCAACGCATCACTCGAAGTGCTCGCTCAGCATCTCTTCAAGCTGCTGGCGGGTCGGCAATGGGTGGCGTATCGCGCGGAAGTGAAACTGGACTTTATCCATTAACGCTCCGAGCGCGGCCTCTCGTTGCGCTGCGGCCTGCGGCCCGGCGCGCTCGTGCGTGAGACGATGCGCGTCTGCATACTCGCGCCCGAGGCGCGTCAACTCTTCCCGCTCGGCCTCGCCGCCGACCACTTTCATCAACTCTTCAAATCTCATCCTGCTGCCTCTCGCGCCAACCTCCGGCGCATATGCGAGAGGGGCTTAAAGCGTGGCGAACGCCTTCAAGCCCCTCGTCCTTCAATCAGTCGCCCGCGCAAGGCAGTGTGAGCCGCCCGCGCGAGTTATGCACGCTTGCTTCCGCGACGGGTCTTCGCACCCGCCTTCGCCTTGCTTGCCTTCGCGCCCGCTGGCGCAGAGGGTTGTGCGGTTGAGCGACGAGCGCCGCGACCGTTCCT
>DASWNS010000550.1:0-18666 GCA_036399115.1 Pyrinomonadaceae bacterium
ACGCGTGAGTTCTACTTCCTTGAGATGAACACGCGCCTACAAGTCGAGCATCCGGTGACGGAACTCGTCACGGGCATTGATCTCGTGCGGGAGCAGATCATGGTCGCTGCAGGGCAGAGGCTCTCCTTCACGCAGGCGCAAGTCGAGTGGCGCGGCCACGCCATCGAGTGCCGCGTCTATGCGGAAGACCCCGATAACAACTTCCTGCCCTCCCCCGGTCGCATCACACACCTGCGCGTCCCCGCCGGACCAAACGTGCGCGACGACGGCGGCGTCTATGAGGGAGCGGAAGTTTCCATCTACTACGATCCGATGATCTCGAAGCTCGCCGTCTGGGGACGCACGCGCCCCGAAGCCATCGAGCGCATGCGGCGCGCGCTCGCCGAATACACCGTCGGCGGCATCAAGACGACGCTTCCCTTCTTCCGCGAGATCGTCCGCGATGCGGAGTTCATCGCAGGACAACTCGACACAGGCTTTATCGAACGCTTCAACGGGCGACGCGCCGCAGCCCTGACAGCCGCGCAGAGCGAAGAGGTGCCCGGCAAAGAGATCGCGCGCCGCGATATGGCGGTTATCGCCGCCGCGCTCGCTTATGAAAGCGGCGCGAAAACAGCCTCGCAGCAGCAGTCGGCTGCGGGCGACACACAATCGAGCCGTTGGAAAATCGCCGGACGAAACGCGCTCCATCAATCACGCAGTTGAGCAGAACTCTTCGCTTGAGGGTGGAGGCTCTTGCATCAGGGGGCGGCGTCGGTGTCAGCGGTTCGGCGGCTTGAAGCGTTAATCGCCGGCAGGTTGATCCATCAGGCATCAACCATACCGGCGATTAGACTGCGGCGCAGAGAGAGAGAGCGCGCGCACGTCAAGTATCAGAAGAGGCGCAGCGTGAACATGCGCGGGAAAGACCCGGCGGCAGCGGTGCGGTCTAACACTACTTCGACGTAGTATAAATTAGAGGTGAAGTCTATCGGGAACGGGATGCTACATCTCGCGCAGGGGAAATCGTTGCTCCTGTTTCTTGCGATGCAGAGTAACTCTGGTGTGAAGTCGCAGGTCTTGATGCGGAACAGGCGGGCTTCGATCATGGTATTGATGGGCGCGTTCGAACCCATTTCCAGCGTAGCCCAGCCGGGGAAGTTCGGGTCGGGGTTGTTGTCGAAGGTGTTGGTCACGTTGTAGCGGGCGGTGATGAGTGTGCCGGGTGAGCCGGGTCTGAAACCTATGTCGGCGGAGCCGAAGGCGTGGAAGTTGGCGGAAGCCTCGTCAATCACGCCGGTTGAACCAACCGCCGTCCAGGGCGACCTGACGGCCTGAAAAGGCGCAGGCGAAGTGGCCGCAGCAGCTTCCGTGCGCGCGGCGACAAGCCGCCGACTGCCGAGCGGCGACAACAATACCGCCGCGAGCAGCAGGCAGGCGACGAGCGAGACGAACAATAACTTTCTTCCGCGTTGAGTTGAGGATTCGTTTTTTAACATGAGGGTGCTCCTTCGGTTGAGTGTCGGTTCTTCCGTCAGGTTGCGCCGTCAAGATGAGTCTCCGGCAGCGTGAGAACGGGCGAAAGAATCGTGATGAGTTAGCTAAAGTGGACGAGGTTGTCTTGGAGGTTAATTAGGAAGCGCACTGTGAGGTGCACGTTAAAGTGAGAACCCTCCAAGTTCGCAAGGCTTATACAACGGACAGATAACTGTGTCAACAGACCTTCGCGCCGACGCGCCCGTGCGAACAGCAGACGCGGAGACGGGTGTGGACGGCGAAGAAGTTTCCGAATCAACTAGCATTCAACTTGGCAGGCAGGAATCAACGGCGCGGCGCGCTCGTAAATTTACGATGAAACTCATAGCAGAAATAACCGGCACAAAGCAGAACCTCGAAATCCGGCGCGATGGCGCGCGCGTGTGGGCGGAGATTGACGGACGCCTCTACGAACTCGAAGCGCATGAACCGGAGGCGGGCGTCTATCTTTTAATGCACGGCGGCGGGGTGTATGAATGTCGCGTGGAGACGGGCGTGGGGACGGCGCGCGGCTCAAGCGAAGTGAGCGTGCGCGACTCCGTCTATGAAGTGGCTTTGATCGATCCGAAGCGTCTGCGCGGTGCGCGCGGGGCGGGGGCGGAGGCGAGCGGGCGGGCGCAGGTGGCGGCTTCGATGCCGGGCAAGGTGGTGCGCGTGCTCGTCGCGGAGGGCGCGCAGGTGGAAGCGGGCGACGGTCTGGTTGTCGTCGAAGCGATGAAGATGCAGAACGAGTTGAAGTCGCCGAAGTCCGGGACGGTGGTTGAAGTGCGCGCTGAGGCGGGCGCGACGGTTAACGCGGGCGACGTGCTGGTCGTCGTTGAATAAGGGTTGAAGAAGAATCGCATGAGAGAAGCGGAAGAGGCGGAGGGGATCGCGCCGGAAGATTTGCGCGTGCTGCTGTGGGACATTGACGGCACGCTCCTGCGTTCGTTGCGCGCCGGGGCGTTTAAGGACTACACCGTGCCCGTGCTGGAGAGCCTCTTCGGGACGGCGGGCAGTATTCACGAGATGCGCGTCTCCGGGATGACCGATTTGCAGATCATCTGCGAAGCCCTGCGCGACGAAGGCATCACGACCGAGCAGGTGCGTGCGCGCGTCGGAGAAATTCGCACACGCTTTATGGCGGAGATGGAGCGCGTCGCCACGCGTGCGGCGCAGGATGAAAGCCCGCTCTTTCAACTCCTGACGGGCGTACGCGAAATCCTTGAGCGCGTCGCCGCACACCCGCGTTATCGTTCGTCGCTCCTGACGGGCAACATCGAACCCGCCGCGCATTTGAAGTTGCAACTCGTCGGACTCGAAGGCTTCTTTCAAGAACTCCCCGGCGCGTTCGGCGACGATTCGCACGACCGACGCGACCTACCCGCGCTCGCCGCCGCGCGCATCAACGCCCGGCTCAAACTCAGTTTGCGCCCCGCGCAATTCATCGTCATCGGCGACACGCCGAACGACATCGCCTGCGCCAGGTTTTTCGGCGCGCGCTCGGTCGCCGTCTGCACCGGGCGTTTCGACACGCGCGAGTCGCTCGCCGCGCACAACCCCGACGCGATTCTCCCAGACCTCTCCGACACGGACTCTGTCCTCAGAACTTTCGACGCCTTGTAGGCACGGATTTTTTCAGACCTCCCTCACCATCCGTCGGTCCAAGATGATAAGTTGCACCAATCAAGCCGACACATCCATCGTCGAAAACACGACCGGCAGGATCGCAACCAGCCACGCCCGCCTCGCAAACAAAATAGTGAAGCGCACATGAGAGTCGCGCTTCACTATTCTATTTGCGACTGAGAATTCAACGCCCTCTCACACCTTTCAACGAATCTCGCGCCCGCACTCGGAGGTTAATTTCAGCGTAATAGCTGACGGCTAAGGCCGGTGGAAACCGCGTTCGATGTCGCGCGTCGTGAGGCGCAGGATGGCGGGGCGGCCATGCGGGCAGGTGGTGGGCGAGGAAGTGGTGAGCAGCCGGTCTATGAGCCAGCGCATCTTCTCGATGGCGAGCGGCATGTTCACTTTGATCGCGGCGTGACATGCGAGCGAGGCGGCGACGCGCTCGCGCAGCGTCTCGCGCAGCGTGCCGCGCCGCTCGGCTTCAACCGTCTCCAAAACTTCGGCGAGCATGTTGCGCGCTTCTGTCGCGGGGAGGTCTGCGGGCACGGCCTTGACCGCGACGGTGCGGCCTGAGAGGCGCATCAAGCTGAAGCCGTAAGTTTCGAGTTCTTCGGCGACCGTGTCGAAGGCGGCGGCTTGCGCGGGCGTGAGGTCGAAAGTTTCGGGCATCAGCAATGCCTGCGATTCGGCGGCGCGCGTCTGTTCGAGTTTGCGGTACTTGTCGAAGAGGACGCGCTCGTGCGCCGCGTGCTGGTCGATGAGCAGCACGCCCTCGGCGTCAATCGCGATGATGTAACTCTCTTCGAGTTGATAGAGCGGGCGAATGTTGTTCGAGATCGCTTCGACTTCAACTTCGTACATCGCCCCCGCGATTGAATTGAGCGGCGGCAAAGACGACGCGCTTCCCTGTGACGGCGCGGGCGCGGAGGAATTCAAATCACGCGCTCCGGCTTCTGTGCGCAACTCGTTATCCGCGCGCAGCCTCGCCTCGTCGCCCTGCGCTTCGCGCCCGCGCGCGCGTTCGTCCGTCGCGAGCATGGAAGCGTCCGGGTCGTTCGCGCCGCGCACGTCGATGTACTCCTCGCGTTCCGGCGTGGCCGTCCCGGCATTGCGCTCCATCGTATCGAGCGCGGCGCGCGCGGGCGGCGGAAGCGATTGAGCGCGCTCCGCAAACTCCTGGCTCGACAATAACAACTCTTCGTCCGTCGGCGGCGTGAAGCCGAACTCCATCGGCTCCTGCTGCGGTAGTTGCGCCTCACTCTTCGCGCGCCACGCGGCATCGCCGCCGGACGCTTCGACGCCCGCCCGGTCAAAGTTCGCGAACTCGCCCGGACTTTGAGTTTCAACTCTTCGCTCGTCCGGCTCGTCTGCGCGGCGCACGTAGCCGCCCGCCGCGAGCGCACCGCGCACGGCTTCGCGCACGGCTTCGGCGACTGCGGGCGCGCGTCGAAAACGCACTTCGGTCTTCGCCGGATGCACGTTCACGTCAACCTCTTCGAGCGGCACTTCGAGAAACAGCAACGCCGCCGGATAGACGCCGTGCGGCAGCACCGTGCGATAGCCTTCGCTGAGCGCGCGGCTCACTAGACGGTCGCGCACGTAACGACCGTTGACGAACAGATATTGCGCATCGCGCGAGGTGCGACGCTCGCGCGGCGCGGAGACGTAGCCTGAGACGCGCGCAACCCGCTCGTGTCCGCCGTTGACTTCCAACAGGCTGTTGAGAAAGTCTGCGCCGAAGATTTGATAAGCGCGCTCGCGCAAATTTGCGGCGACGCCCGCGCGCAGAGACTCGCGCCCGTTGTTCGTCAGGACGAACGCAATTTCCGGGTGCGCGAGCGCGTAGTGTGTGACGAGGCTCGTCAGGTGAAAACTCTCCGTCGCTTCCGAGCGCAAAAACTTGCGACGCGCGGGGATGTTGAAGAAGAGGTCGCGCACGGTGATGGTGGTTCCGCGCGGGCGGGCGGCTGGCTTCACGTCGCGCATGCGCCCGCCTTCGACGACGATGCGCGTGCCTGCCGCCTCGCCCTCCGTCTGCGTGATGAGTTCGATGCGCGCGACCGAAGCGATGGACGCGAGAGCTTCGCCGCGAAAGCCGAGCGTGCTGATGTTGTTGAGATCATCCGCCGTGCTGATCTTCGACGTGGCATGACGCTCGAAGGCGAGCAGAGCATCGTCCTGCGTCATGCCCTCGCCGTCGTCCGAGACGCGCAGGAGCCGCCGCCCGCCCGCTTCCACGTCCAACTCGATGCGCCGCGCGCCCGCGTCAATCGAATTCTCGACCAACTCTTTCGCTACCGACGCGGGACGCTCCACGACTTCCCCCGCCGCGATCTGGTTTGCTAAATGATCTGAAAGGACACGAATCTTTGACATAGAGGCTGTTCTTTGCCGGTTGTCAGTAGTCAGTTGTTCAATCCGGCTTTTACTAACTGGCTTGATTGAAACAACTGACTACTGCCAACGAACCATGGGCGTTTTTATAAGTAAACAATCTGATGCTCGACCGAGCCGAGATCAATCGCGTCGTAAATCCAGTCGAGACAGTAGCGACCGTGGCGCGCAAGGAGAGAGGTGATGTTGAGATGTCGCTCCTGCAAAGTCTTCTCCGGGTAGAGGGCGGTGTAGGCGCGTTCGAGTTGGCGATGGGCGGCGCGGTCGCGCGCCATCTGCGCGCGGTGAAAGCGCGTGCGCAGGCCGCCGAGTTGATGCTCGATCTTCTGCGTGCCGTGCGTGAGCGCGTCGGCGAGCGTCGGGTCGAAGCGGCGCAGGTTGTCGCCGAGTTCGCCGAGCGCGCTGTGAATAGAGGCTTCGGCGCGGTCGAACGCCTGCGCCTGCTCCGCGCCGAGGTGCTCTTCGACGACGCGCGCGATCACTGCGTCGAGTCCGGCGAAGAAGTCTGCGAGTTGCAGATTGTAGCGTTCGAGCGTGCGCCCCGTGCGGCGTTCGGCGAAGGTGAGACTGGCGCGATGCAGGATGGGCGTCGCGGGTCTGTCGAGCAGGCGATAGACTTCGCCGGTCTGCGCGAAGTAAGCGATCTCGGCTGCGCCGCCGAAGTAAGCGATGGTCGGCAGGAGATAGTCCTGCACGACGGCGCGCAGCGTAACGTTCGGGCTGAAGCGTTCAGGCTCGCTCGCGGCTAACTCCGCGAGTTCTTCCGCCGTGTAGGTCTTGCCGCCCGTCGCGCCTTTGGCTTGATAAAGTCCTTCGCTGTTTCGTGTGATGGCGCGGCGCGAGCCTTCGAGGTGAATGAAGAGGGGGAAAGCATCGGGCGAGGTGTGCACCTGCGCGTGATAGTTCTCCCGTTCGAGTTCGCGGCTGCGCGCTTCGACGGCGGCGGCGATCTCGGGCGCGCGTCGCGCGGCCTCCGAGTAGAGCGGCGCGGCCAGTCGTTTGAGCGAAGGGTCGAGCGGGTCTAGGAGAACGAGTCCGTGACGACTGACAAGGGCGGTCAGGAAGCGTGCGAAGGCTTCGCCGTGCGTGCGACCGGGCGCGTAAGCATCGCGCAACAAACTTTCGAGATCAGGGAGGAACTCGGTCGTCGGCAACAGGTCGAGCAGGCGTTGGACGGCGTCGCTCACGGTTTCGTCGAGGCGGACGCCGCCGACGGGTGCGCCTTCGCGGTGGAGCGCATCGGGCAGATTGGTCGAGGCGAGGCGACCGTCGCAGGCAGTGAACTCCGCCGCCTGCACTTCCTCCCAATCGTGATCTTCCGTCGCCATCCAGAAGACGGGCACGGCCTCCGTGCCGCGCTGCGTCAGGCAGCCCGCGAGTTTGACGGCGGAGAGGGCTTTATAGATCGTGTAGAGAGGCCCGGTGAAGAGGCCGACCTGCTGGCCGGAGACGACGGCGATGCTCGCGGGCGAACGCAGCCGCGCGATGTTGCGCTCTGTCTCCGCGCCCGCGCCCCAACGCGTGTTCATCTCTTCGAGCGCGTCGCAGAGCACGTTGCGATCAGTCTTGTGCGCGGCGAGAACTTCGGGCGCGCGTGCGGCGAGTTCGTGATGAAAGCGCACGGCGTTCGGGTAGTAACGCCGGAGCGCGGTCGGGTCGGCGAGGTAATCGAGAAAGAGGCGCGACTGTTGCGGGATGCGCGCGAAGGGCAGAGTCTCGATGCGCAGCCCGGCCTCTTGCGGCGTGCTGAAACAGGCAGGTTCCGTTTCGGCGGTGGGGGTCAATTCGGTGCTCACGTCGTAGCTCCTTCGGCCTCTAGCTTCGAATAGTGACAAGTGACGACTGACGAGTGACAAGCCAGGAAAGTCGTGAATCGTGAATCGTGAATCGTGAATAGAAGAGGACGGTTTTTATCTATTCACGATTCACGATTTAGTTTCTTCTCTCGTCACTCGTCACTGGTCACTGCTTTCACATACGGACGACACTCCGCCAACGTTCGCTCGATCTCGCGTCGCGCCGTCTCGTCCGGCAGGCGGAGCGGGGCGCGCACTTCGCCGCCCGCGTAGCCCGCGAGGTCGAGCGCGTACTTCAAGCCGCCGATGCCGTAGCGCGTGGTAACGGCGCGTGCAAGCGGGATCAACTTGCGTTGAACCTCGCGCGCTTCTTCGTGTCGTCCCTCTTCAAACAGCCGCGCAATCTTCACGGCGACGCCCGGCGCGACGCAGCCGACGGCCAGTATCGCCCCTTGCGCGCCCGCCGCCAAAGCCGCGTAGAGCACGGAGGCGTGTCCGGTAAGCACCGCGAAATTGTCCGTCTGGAGACTGAGCATCTCCATGAAGTTGACCATATCGCCCGAACTGTCTTTGATGCCGATGATCTTTTCGTGCTCGCTCAAACGCGCGATTGTCTCCGGCGATAGGGCGATGCCGGTATTCTGCGGGATGTTGTAGAGCACGACGGGAACGTCGGACGCGTCGGCCACGGCCTTGTAGTAATCCGTGAGAGCGGCGGGTGTCATCTGCCCGCGATAAAAATGGGGCGTGATGAGAAGCAATGCGTCTGCGCCCGCCGCGCACGCGCGTTCGGCCTCCGCGATGCTGCGGCGCGTGTCGTGCTGGCCGACTCCGACCACGAAGGCGAGATGCGCGGGCACGGAGGCGCGCGCCGCCTCGACGACTTCGCGGCACTCGCCCTCGTCCAGATGCACGCGCTCGCCCGTCGAACCGAGCATGACATAACCGCTCACGCCCGTCTCGTTCCAACGCTCGATGTTCGAGGCGAGTGCGCGCGTGTCCGGACGGCCATCGGAGTCGAAGGGCGTGGTGCAGGGCAACAGGATGCCGCGCAGTCTCTTCGCGGTGAGGCCGCCGTCGCGGGAGTCTCGCAGATGAATTGTGTCGTGTGATTTCAAACGAAGGCATTATAACGACCGCGCCGGAGGGCGTGCAACGCCGCATCGCGTTGAAGCCCCGCGCGTGGCGGCGGATGGCAGCCACGCGCGGGGCTTCAACGCCCTGTCTTCAACCGGACGTGTCGGTTATGAAATGTTGAAACGTTTCTTGAGATCGGTCGGTTGCATGGCGGGGGGCACCTGATAGTAGGCGCGTTTGATTAAGTTGTCGGCATCGTCGGCCATGAGCGGGAGGTCGCGCAGGGGGAGATCGCAGATGGTCTGGATGACGTGTGAGCCGAGCGCGCGATAGCTTTCGAGTTGCTGCTCGGTGTAGTTCTGGTCGGCGGTGCTTTCGTGCGGAAAGGACGCGCTGGCGGTGGCGTAATTGAGCACGTCGACGGGTTCGCCGCCGGTGATGGCGGGCTTGAGGTAGATGATCACGCCGTCTTTGGCGGGCGCGCCGGAGAGGTCTTTGTCGGCGCACGAATAGCGTATGAGGCCGACGGCGCAGTATTTGGTCTGCCCCTTGTGCGCCGCGTCGTCTTTGCCGTAGATGGGCATGCCGCCGATGAAGTCGATGGGGATGCCGAGGTCGATGCGAATTTTGCGCACCGCGCCCGCGAGGTCTTCAAAACGGCTCTGCGGGTCTTGCGAGCCGTCGCTCACGACGATGAGGTGCGCGCGGCGCAAGACCATCTCGTAGATTCCGAGGTTCTCGAAGTGGCCGCCGTCGGAGAGATAGACGTAGGGGTTGATGTTGTCGCTGTGGCCGAGAGCTTCGGTGAGAATGGGACGCAGGGCGAAGCGGGGTCCGGAACGGTTGTAGGAATGAAAGAAGCGTCCGTTACCGGCGGGTCCCGGGTTGCCGAGCCACCAGCCGAGCCGCGCGTTGAAGAGCGTCATGAGGAAGGCGAGCGCGGGCGAAGAGTGATAGCCCATGTTGGGGCTGGCCGCCGCGCCGGAGATCGTGACCGCCGTGCCGAGACTGATGCCGTCGCCGGGGGGCGCGCCTTTGCCGCCATACTCACGCGTGCGCCGGTAGCCGAGGTGAAAACTGCCGCAGTGTAGCGGCGTGACGGTAAACGTCTCGGCCTTGCGCTGCTGCCACGCGAGGTTGTGCCCGCTCGTCAGGTTGAGACAGATGTTGACGACGTGCAGCAGTTTGGTCTTGCGCGCTTCCTTGTCCTCGCGCCCTTTCTTATCTTCGAGCGCGCCCGCGAAGTGGCTCAGTTCGTGCATCGCGATGTTGTCATACGTGTCGAAGCCGGTGAACGGGTTGGGGCGTCGTTCCGCACGCGGGCGCGACGCGCCCATGTAGGCGCGGATCAGGCGATTGCGATACATCGAATGGAGCGAGAACTTGTTGACGTTGACGAAGGCCGCCATGACGAGGCTGATGGTGACGAGCACGAAGGTCAGGAGCAGGAGCAGGTTGAGCGGGGCAAAGTCTATGATGTTCAGGAGGCCGTAGGAATCGTAGGAGAGCCGCTCCGCGTCGTGCCAGTTAAACGACGCGGGCACGAGCCTTCCGCCCGCCAGACGAACGCCGAGCGATCTGATGAGCAGGCTTGTCCCGAGCGAGAAGACGATGAGCAACGTCAGGGCGAAGATGGGGGCGGCGAGCGGCATCAGGTAAGCGGCCAGTCCGCCCGACTTCCCTTCCTGCTCCGCGTGCGAACTCGTCTTTTCACTCTTGCCGCCGAAAATCGTGAACAGGCCGGATGCGCCGCCGAGCGCGGTCAGAATCGCCTGAAGCACGACGGACTGCATGAACACATACAGCAGGCCGACCGGAGCGAAGATGACGAGCGCGCTGACGACGCTCCACAACAGAGAGACGATAAGCACCCACGCGCCGAAACGCGCCCACCACTCGCGGTCGTCGTCGTCCGTGAAATTGCTCGTGAGGCCGACGAACAAAATTACCGAGAACAGGAACAGGCACATGAACAGCGGCGCGGCGAAGCAAGCGTAAAGTTCCGTCACGGGCGAGGGCAGAACGCCGGGGCGGGCGGGCGTGGGGAAAGCGATGGTGGCCGCCCACCATGTCACCGTGCCCCAGAACGCGCCGATCAAAATGACGGCCAGCGGTTCCCACGCGAGGCGCGGCCAGTCTCGCGCCCAACGTTCTCGCCAGAACTTGAAATTTTTGCAGCCGAGAATGAGGGTGTAGAGAATGTAGGCCGCGAGGTGGAGCGCGACGCCGTACTGCACAAACTCCCCCCAATGCTCGCCGAGCCAGTCGCCCTGCTCGCCGGGGCGACGCCAAGCCCACCCGCTCGTCAGGCAGATCGCCGAGAGCGACAGGGGCAGCAGGCAGAGCGTGAGGAACCAGCCCTGCTGGTTCAGGCGTTGGCTGTTGATCTTGCGCGGCGGGTTCGCGCTCGGACGCGCCACGCCCATATACACCATGGCGATCAAGCCGAAGATTGTGCCGAGCCAGAACGCCCAGTGAACCGGCAGACCCGTCTTAAAGTTCAACTGCACGATGCCCGCGACGATGCGCGGCAGCATCAGCGCGGCCAGAATGATGGGAATCAGCAGCAGCCAGTTGAGCACCAGATTCCGCACGACGATGGCAACGAGCGTCCACGTGTCGGCGGAGAGGAAGCCGAGCTTCGGGTTGAGATAGTTGCTATAGCTGCGCAGGTGGCGGATGGGTTCGGGTTCGGGTCGGAGTTTGTTCTTCTCCGGTTCGTTCCTGAGCGCGCCGATAACGTTCGGCAGGCGCGAGCGATGAATCCAGGCCGACAGCCAGCTTCCCAGATAGCCGCCGCCGGAGACTGTGGAGAGATAATCGAAATGGCCGAGCATGCCGTAGCGCGCCAACCCCTGCACGATGCCGAGTCCGAAACTCGCGCTGCGAATGCCGCCGCCGGAGAAACAGAGGGCGGTGCGCTTCTCCGGCAGATCGTGTATGTGGCGATAGAGTTCCGCCGTGAACTTTTCGTTCAACAGCACGACGTAACGCGTCGGTCGCATCCCGCCCGCCTGATCATACGACTTCTCGATCTCCTCCGTGGCGCGTTGCTCAAGTTCCGCTTCGGACACCTGCGGCGCACTGGCCTGCCTCGGTAGTCCACGCCGGTGCTGCTCGCGGTGCTCCGTTTTCTCCGCGTGTTCGAGCGCGTGCTTGATCTCACCCTTAATCTGCTCTTTGACGGCGAGGTCAAGCCCCGCCTTCGCCTGCAAATAAGTCTCCGGGAGTTGGCCGTACTGGTGTACGTACTCGTCTTCCAGCACGCGGTAGAGCGGATAGAGGTGTTGCTCGACACAGTGCGCTTCCAGCTTTTGGTAAGGAAGGCGCGGCGACGTAGCGGCGAAGGCGTTCTCGTTTGGTGAAGTTGACATCTCTTGACTCCAAACTCCCGCCCGGCGGCGGCGAGCAGGTGGCGTTCACGACACAGAGTTTAAAGGCGACTAAGCGGCACGACTTAACTGCCGCAAACGTGCGGCGCGTCTCCAGCTCATGGCGGCGGGCTAACCGGGGGCTGTCGCGCGGAGCGTCCGCCGGACTATCGCGCGCACGACGCATCGGAGTCTCTCACACGGATTTCATTTTGAACTCGCAGGTGATGTGGCAACGCACGTGCGAACGAGTCGGCGGGTAAATGATTGAGAACCGGCGATGGCCTCACGGGGTTCAACTTATGAACTGTGCGGAGAGAAGGTGCGCCCGTCTGCGCGAAAGTAAGGATCGTGAACGCGCGAACGATACGGCAAGTCAGAATTAAGTGTCAAGACTTTTCCTGCAAACCTCCGGCGGGTGCGACCGCGACGCGCGCAGAGGTTTGCAGAGGCGCACGGCAGGCACACGGGAGATGAGCGACGGGTTGCCGTCGGGCGCGGGTGCGTGCGAGTATTAACGCACATGTCAGGAGCGCGCGACGAACGTTTGGACTTGCTGATTATCGGCGCAGGACCCGCCGGGTTGTCCGCTGCGGCGGCAGCGGCGCGCGAGGGCTTGTCGTATCTCGTCATCGAAAAAGGATTGATCGCCGACACGATCTATCGTTACCCGGTCGGGCGCACGGTCTTCTCCACGCCCGACGAACTGGAACTGCGCGAAGACAGCCTGCATCCCTGCCGCGACAAGCCGACGCGCGAGGAACTGCTCTCGCATTACGTCCGCTTCGCGCTCGACGAACGCCTGCGCGTCAACACGGAAGAGGGCGCGGAGGCCATCGAGCGTGACGGGCAGAGCGGCCTGTTTACGGTGCGCACCACGCGAGCCGACTACACGGCCTCGCGCGTCCTCGTGGCGACGGGCGCGATGGCCTACCCGCGCCGCTTGAACGTCGCGGGCGAAGACCTCCCGAAAGTCAGCCATCGCTTCGTCGAACCGTATCCTTACGTGCGCAAAGAGGTGCTCGTCGTCGGTGGCGGAAACTCCGCCGCAGAGGCCGCGCTCTTTCTCTGCGAAGAGGGCGCGCGCACCTCGCTCGCCATCTGGCGCGCCGACTGGGAGCAACGCGATCCCAAAATGAACGCCATCAAACACTGGGTACGCACCCCGCTCGAACGCGAACTCGCCGAGGGCAGACTCCAACTTCTCTTCTTCACCCGTCTCGAAGAGATCACGGAACGCGAGGTGCGCCTCCAGATGGAAGACGGCGCGACGCGCACGGTTCCCAACGATGCGGTCTTCATCCTCATCGGCGCGGACGCCGACCACACTCTGCTCCGACGCGCCGGAGTCGAATTCAGCAACGCCGGACTCGCCGAAGCGCCCGTCTACGACCCGGAGACTTACGAAACCAACGTCCCCGGCCTCTACGTCGCCGGTCACTTCACACACGCGCGCCACATCAAACAGGCTATCGCCGTCCCGCGCCTCATCGTCCCGCGCATCGCTCAATCTCTCCGCACGATGGTCTAAACGCCCTCGAATCCGTCCCGCTCGCAGACCTCTCAATCCGCGCCGCCCGATAATCTACCAGCGGCCATGAAAATTTTATTGACAGCGTAATTAGCTTGAACTAACCTTCGCCTGCAACTGCGTCAGAGCAATCTTTACGACCTCTTTTCCGATGATCAAAAGCTCAGCCCTCGCTTTTCCAAACTCCCGCTCTCAACGCTTTTTATACTGAAAGCACTGCACGCTCTTAAGCTTCGGCGACAGATGCACTTTGCCACTCTTCTCTCCCCTCGCGGCGGCAGATAACTTCCAGAACCGCCGACCCTTCATGCCAGAGAGCATATTATGAAAAGAATCAACTCCGTCACCTACGAAGTTCTCCCCGGCGAAAAGCTCTCGATCAAAGTCACTCCGACCAATTTCGGACCGAGCGCGCCCGCCGTCGAAGCCGACCTCGACGGCACGACCCTGACCAACACCGGAACGAAGAGCAAGCCGGTTTATAAGTTCACCGTTAACAAGCAGGACGGAGAGACTAATCTGGTGACGATGGAGTTCGTCTTCCAGTTCGACTCGCCCGACGAGTCTTTCTATGCCGTGGCGATCTCAGGCCAGAACGACGTGGGCTGTCCCTGCGGCTTTACGGTCGCCAAACCGGACGAAGATCACGGGGCTGAGATCGCTTTCGATGTTGTCGAAGAAGAAGAGTAGGACGGGGAATCGAGTCCTGTCCTGCGGGCGTCGGCGAAAGGTTCCGGCGCAGGAGGGTTTCATGAAGAGATACGCGAGCCTAAAACTCTTGCTGGCTCTGCTCCTCTGCCTCTCGCCTACGGGCAGTGCGCAGACCGCCCTTAACTGTGATCAGTTGCGGGAGAAGATCGCGCAGTTGGAGAAGATGGACCTCAAGGCCATGTCTCCTTCGATCCAGCAAATCTACAGAGAGTCTCTGCTCAAGCTGCACACACAATTCGGCCAGTGCCTTCAGCGCGACATCTCAGCCATGACCGACATGCAGAAGGCCGTCGCCGGGACAGACGCCGCCCCGGACGTTGAAGACAAGCTCCGTGGATTGCAAAAAGAGAGAGCCGAGACGGACGCCAAGCTCGCGCTCCTGCGCACGGCGTCGAACCTCTCCACCCCGCAGTCAACTGCGGACGCGCCCCCCGCACCCACGGAGACGGCTTCGAGCGACGAACCCGCCCGCGAACAGCCCGACGCAGACGACGCCGTCAACACCGACCCGGCATCGCCCGCCGGTGCAACTACGCCGTCGCCCGTCGCCGTCCAGACGACCGGCGCGGCGATCACCTGCGCGCCCCCCCTCACCTATGCCGACCCGCCGTCAATACTGTCCGACATCGCAGGCAAGGATGCGGCGGACGTGGTGAGAAACAACGACCCGGATCGAGCGATCCGTTCCCTCTCGCAAATGATTCTCTACACCCTCTCCGACGCGGCCTCGCCCGCCAGTTCGGAGATGGTGCGCACGCTGGAGGCTTACCAGTTTCTCGGCGAGACGGCGCGGACGGACAAACAACTCGGGGCGTCTGCCAAGTCCGACGGCGCGGTCAGCGCGATTGAGAAACCGGGCTTCGCGCGGCTGCTGGGCTTTGCCATCGAACACGGCGGCATCAATAAGAAGAACGACGGCACGAACCTCACGCTGAGCACCTCGCTCTATTCGCTCTACACCTTCAACCGGGGCGATACGGCGGAAACCTACGACCGCGCAGGCGTGCTCAACCGGGTCGGCGTCGCCGCGACATTCAATATAGACAACACGGACGACGAACTGGCGAACGCGCGCAGAAACAACCTCTCCGAGTGGTCGGTCAAGGCGCGGCTCTTTGGAGATCGCAGCACGCGTTCGGCCAGTTTCCAAAAGTTCTTCGACGCAGAGATCAGGCCGCTCATCAGGGCGCGGCTGGCTTCTCTGGGCGGCGCAACCAACCAACTCTCTCAACGTCTGCCCGTCTTCAATCAGATCGCGCGGGCGGGGAGAAGGTGCCTGCCCACGCAAGTCAGGACGCGCATGGACGCCCCCGATTACAAGAGCGCGACGCCCGAAGCGCAGCAGAAGATCATCAGCGATCTGATCCTCGGCCACCTGAAAGCCAACGTGCTCGACCGCGTTGCGAACGGCACGCTCAAACTCGACGCACCGGATGTCGCCTTCATAGAGGTTGAGTTCCTGCCCGGTCTGAAAACCGCGATTGGCAACCTGCTCATGGGGCGCGACCTTTTAGAGAAGAGGATCGAAGACCTGAAAAAGTCGCCGCTCGGAACGCTCGCCTATACCAATCACAGGCAGCCGCTCGCCTCGGACTACTCGGAGGCCAAGTTCCTGTTCGAGCAGGACAAGAGTTTCTTCCGCCCGTTGAAGCTGATGGGGAATCTGGGAGTCTCCTTCTATCATAGCCCCGACCGCGCCCTGAACCAGCAGAAACTCCGCGACATCTCCGCCGCTATCTCTTTCGAAGGCACGACCGCCAGCCCCTTCACGGAGGCGGAGAACCTGAGCAAAATAACCTACTCGTTCGTCGGTCGCTACGAGCGGCTCTTCGAGAACAGGCGCATGGCGAATCGTAAACCAGACCTCGCCACCGCACAGTTCGTCATGGAAATCCCCTTCATCCGTGGACTCAGCCTGCCGTTCTCCCTGACCTACGCCAACGCGACGGAGGAGGAGCGGAAAAAGAATGTGCGCTTCAACTTCGGGATGCGGCTCGATACGGACAAGCTTTTCGACCTGCTGCGCGCGCCGTCGGCCTCGCGTTGACCCGGAGAATTGCCCCGCCCCGGAGCTTGCACGCGCGCGGCGGAGATCGCACGACGGACGGAAACTGTCTTGAGAGACGAGAGAGCCGGGGTCAGAGAGCGACTCCCGGCTGTTTGGCGTTGAACGTAAGATGGAGTTTCGCGTCTATTCGGACTGTTATAGGGCGTGGGGGCAAACCTTTACACGATAATGGGTTGAGTCTATACTGCGTCCCTGTTCGGTTCGCGCTCTGTTGGTTTTACTCAAAGGAGACTTGTCATGCGTTGCCTGGTCAAACGACTCTCGGCTTTTTCAGTTCTCTTTCTGCTGCTTGGCGCAGTTGAGAGTCGCGCGCAGGTCATGACGATCAAGAGCGGGGGCATCGTACACAGCGGCAACCCGATGGTTTCACCTGTCACGCCCCACGGCTTCTACTTCAACGGCGATGGCATCACTGCCGGGAGCAGTGATGAAAGAGGCGCGTCGGTGGGAATGGACTGCAACCCGTGCGCGCCCGGCCAAACCGTGAGGCTGAACGTCACCATCAGCCGGTTCACCGTTCCTGCCCACGGCAGCGCGACGCTTAACGACCTTTTCTATACTAACGTCTGGTTCCGTGGCAGCGAGTTCAAGTTGTCAACCACGACGGTCACTATTCCGGATGGTGACGCGCCCGAGGGGTTGAAGGCGCGCTTTACCATGACCGGGAATCTGATCGGCTATACCTTCCCCTTTACCAGCCCGCTTATCAATCGAGAGGTGGAGGGTCAGGGAGCGGTCAGGATTTACTTCACCAAATCTCATCTTCCAGACCGCCCCGGCTACATCTTTCAACGCGCGATATACAATTTTGAAGCGCGCCCCGCACGCAGCCGGAAAGAGGCTTCCCTGCCTTCACGCCCCTCTCCCCTGGCGCAGCAGTAACAACCCCCTCCAACTTTAGCTGCCGCCCGTTCATTACGTGGCATCACCTGCGCATCACCTGCGCATCTGCCGCGCCGTCTCGCCAGCGCGTCACGCCTTCGTAAGTCTCCTTAACAATTCGCCTCCGGCACGCCTCTCCGCTAGAGCGACGGCTCTACCTGCGCGCGTTCGCGCCGCGCGACGCCCGTAGCGTAAGCGGCTTCTTCTACTTCGCGGGAGACGGCTTCGGCGATACGTTTGTCGAAAACCGAAGGGACGATGTATTCGGGGTGGAGTTCTTCGTCGGAGATCAGCCCCGCGATGGCGTTGGCGGCGGCGAGTTTCATCTCTTCGTTGATGCGCGTGGCGCGGCAGGCGAGTGCGCCTTTGAAGATGCCGGGGAAGCAGAGCACGTTGTTGATCTGGTTCGGGTAGTCAGACCTGCCCGTAGCCATCACGGCGACGATGTCGGCAACCTCTTCGGGCATGATCTCCGGCGTCGGGTTCGCCATGGCGAAGATGATCGGCTTTGCGGTCATCCGCTTCACGTCTTCGCGGCTGATGACGCCCGGCGCAGAGAGTCCCATGAAGACATCCGCGCCCACTATCGCATCGTGCACCGTGCCGCGCATGCCTTCCGGGTTGGTGTTCTGCGCGTACCACTCCTTGACCCAGTTCATGTGCTCGCGCCGCCCGCGATAGAGGATGCCGTGCTGGTCGCAGCCGATGATGTTCGACACGCCCGCCGCCATGATGATCTTCGTGCAGGCGACGCCCGCCGCGCCCGTGCCGTTGACAATCACTTTCAACTCGCTCATCGGCTTGCCGATCAACTTCGCGGCGTTAATCAACGCGGCGAGGACGACGACCGCCGTGCCGTGCTGATCGTCGTGAAAGACCGGAATGTCGAGTTCCTCTTTGAGCCGTTCTTCGATCTCGAAACAGCGCGGCGCGGAGATGTCTTCGAGGTTGACGCCGCCAAAGGCGGTCGAGATGAGTTTAATCGTGCGGACGATCTCATCCGGGTCTTTCGTCGAGAGGCAGATGGGAAAAGCGTCAACGCCCGCGAACTCTTTAAAGAGCATCGCCTTGCCTTCCATCACGGGCATCGCAGCGGCGGGGCCGATGTCGCCGAGTCCCAAGACCGCCGTGCCGTCCGTGACGACGGCGACCGTGTTGCGTTTGATCGTCAGCGTGAAAGCCTTTTCGGGGTCGCGGTGGATGGCTTCGCAGACGCGCGCCACGCCCGGCGTGTAGGCCATCGAGAGATCGTTGCGCGTCTTCAGAGGCGTCTTCGAGACGACTTCAATCTTGCCGCCGAGATGGAGGAGAAAAGTGCGGTCGGAGACGTTGATGACTTCGACGCCGTCTATGTCGCGCGCTGCTTCGACGATCTCTTTGACGTGTTCGCCGGAAGAGGCCGTGAAGGTGATGTCGCGCGTGATCGAATCGCGCGAGGCGTTGACGATGTCAATTGCGCCGATGTCGGCTCCGGCGCCACCGAGGGCGGTCGTCAACTCTCCGAGCGTGCCGGTGCGGCTCGATAGTTTGACGCGCAGGGTTGAACTGTAACTGACGCTTGGCGTGTTCGGCATCGCGGCTGCTGTCGAATCCTTTCCGAAGTTGAAGCGTGTCTGGGGAATTATTGATGCCCCAACTCTAACGCCAAAAGAGCGCGCCGCGCAAGCGAGAGCGCCGGACGCTCGCCCTCTCGTTCAAAGAAGGTCGAAA
>DASWNS010000551.1:0-7068 GCA_036399115.1 Pyrinomonadaceae bacterium
GACGTAGGCGAGGCGCGGTTGTCTCACGGCCTCCAAGAGTTGCGACCAGCGACCGTTGGCGGCTGACATGCGCGCCGGATGATCCGGCGTCACGGTTTCGGGCAGAGTGAAATAGAGCAGGATGGCGTTAGCGAAAGCCAGACCTCCGGCGAAGAAGAACGGCACGCCGATGCCCCACTGGCTGAGGATGCCGCCGATGGCCGGGCCGAAGATGAAGCCGAGGCCGAAGGCCGCGCCGATGAGTCCCATGCCTTTGGCGCGATTCTCTGGCGTCGTCACGTCGGCGATGTAGGCTTGCGCGGTGGAGATGTTGCCGCCCGTGATGCCGTCTATGATGCGACCGAGAAAGAGCATCCAGAGCGTGGTGGCGAAGCCGAGTATCAGGAAGCCGAGACTTGTGCCGAGGAGGCTGAAGAAGAGGATGGGGCGGCGTCCGTATTTATCCGAGAGTCGTCCCAAGATGGGCGAGAAGATGAGTTGCATCACGGAGTAGGAGGCGAAGAGGATGCCGACCGTGCGCGGCGTCGCGTTGAAACTCGTGCCCTCCACGTAGTACGGCAGCACCGGGATCACGATGCCGAAGCCGACGAGGTCTATAAAGACCGTGATGAAGATAACCAGTAGCGGCGAGCGTTTCATAAGAGAGCAATAAGTGATGAGTGATGAGTGATGAGTGATGAGTTAAAACAACTGTCTTGTCTTTCACTCATCACTCATCACTCATCACTCATCACTCGAACTACCACCGGCGACGGGGCGGGGCTTGGAGTCTTTCGTCTACGGAGAAGCGACCGCCGCCCGCGATGAGAAGCGCGAGCGACATGCCGAGCAGCGCGACCGTGTATTCGATGCCTCTTGGCATGAAGAAGGCTCCCCAATGGACGCCAGCCATCGCTACGACCATCGTGACGGCGAGGAAGAACGCCCCCACGCGCGTCAACAGTCCGAGCAGGACGAGCACGCCGCCGACGAGTTCCGCGATGGCCGCCATCGCCAGCCAGAGCCACGACGGGCGCATGAAGGTGAAGGGAGCCTCCATCCCCGTCGTGAACTTCGCCCAACCCGGCCCGCCCCACGCGCCGAAAACTTTCTGCGCGCCGTGACCGATGAAGATGAGGCCGAGCGCGAGACGAATCGGCAGCGTAAACCACGCGGCGGTCGTCGCAATCAAATTCTGGAACATCGTTTAGAGAGTCCTTTCCGTTTTCAGTCAGCCCGCTCTTACAACAAGGGTGGCCGCGTTGCGATTTCTCCGGCACGGGTTGCGGCGGCGGCGCACGCGCACGAAGGAGGCGTCCGCGCTTGATCAATTCCGGCGCGCGGCGCGACGCCCTCCGGCGTCCGGAAAATTGCCCCGCCGACGGCTCTTCTGCGCCCGTCCTATTGATTGTAACCTTGCTGGAACTGGTGCAACGCTCACAGTTTTATCATAGCTTCGCCCGCCGCGCACTAAGAAGGAAGGGAAAAGGTTAAAGGGGAAAGGCGAAGGATGACAGGCCGGGAGCGGGGAAACGTCTAAAGACGCGCCCCGCGATTTTACCTTTCGCCCTCGCCCTTTTCCCTTTTCCCCTCATCCTGATCTACACTTCGGCGCACCCACAGCTTCACTTGAAAACGCCGGAGCAGTCGATTTTATGGAAGAGACAAACTCGCGCCAACTCGTCGTCACGCGCGTCCGCGAACAGGGGCGCGAAATACGCTCATTCGATATGCGGCCATTGCCGTCGGCCTCCGGAGAAGAGGCGCGCGTCGAATACCTGCCCGGTCAGGTGGCTCTGCTTCGCACCGGGGCTGACGCGCGCCCGTGCTATTTCGCGTTTGCCAGCGCGCCGGAAGACGAGGAGTTGGAGTTTTTGATCAAGCGCGGCGGCGGCGGCGACGGCGCACAAGCCCTCTATCAACTGGAAGAGGGCGCGCACGTCGAACTCACGCGCATCGTCGGCCACGGCTTCCCGCTCGACGCGCACAAGGGCAAAGACCTCATCCTGATCGCGATGGGCACGGGCATCGCCCCGCTGCGCTCCACCCTGCGCCACGCTCTCAGCCGCCTCGACGATTTCGGCCAGATGGTCGTGCTCTACGGCGCACGCACGCCCGGCGATTTCTGCTACCGCGACGAGACGGAAACCTGGAAAGCGGCGGGCGTCGAACTCCGGCAGGTCATCTCCAAGCCCGACGGCTACGAGTGGGCGGGTTCGACGGGTTACGTCCAGTCGCTCCTCGATAACGTCCTGCCGGGTCTGACCGAACCGCTGGCCTTAGTCTGCGGCTCGCCCGAAATGATCACGCACACGCGCGACCGCTTGCAGGAGATGGGACTCCCGCCCGAAGCCATCCTGACCAACTATTAAACGCCGCGCCAAAAAAAAACTTCCGCTGATCCTTCTCCCCGTCGCTTTACGCGTTAATCGTCGAGGGCGGTTTTTCTCTGTGCCGGAATCCCCGCCGGTGAAACCGCCCCTCAAATCCTAGCGATCTTAAAAAAGCCGCGTCGCCCTCATCCTCTGGGGCGACAACGACGGCATCTTCTCCCTACAGGATCAACTCGCGCTCGATACGCTCATTCCCAATTCCATCTTCAAGCGTTACTCCGCCGCGATCCTTCCTCCCGGCAGCCGCGACGGCGGCCACGGCCTCCATGTCGAACTCCCCCAACTCATCGCGGGCGACATCGAAGCTTTCGCCAAATAGTCTCGCTCGAATATTTAAGACAAAGGGTGGCGCAGCCTGTCACATGCCGCTCCATTCTTTGTCTTATCTTTTTTCTTTGGCGGCGGCATAAAATGTTATATAAAGCACCCGTCACATCGTTCTTCTACCAATCTCAAACTCTCAGGTAAATAATGAACAGATCAACCCTCTCTCGCAAATTAGCGGCTATCTCTCTATTGACGACCCTGTTAACTCAAACCGTCCCGGCCTCGGTCGGGATGGGAACGAGAAACGTCGATAGGGTGAACCCTCCATCGTTCGCAAAAGAGGCGGGGGGCGTCGCCAATACTTCATCCGCCCTGCCGCAGTCCACACCCGCGCCGCAGTTACCCGAAGGGCGTATCAATCCACCCGCCATTAATCAGGGAGAGATAAATAAAGCAGTCGCTTTTATTGCGCCCCGGTGCGATGACAAGTGGACAAGTAAGAAGCTGAGAATATTTCAGGCAGATAAAGACTTGCTGGCTCAGAGCGGGATTGAGATCAGCGAAAATAATGCGGATTTTTCGTCAACCAATATTAAGCGGTGTAAAGCCGTCGCGAGTATCGACATCAATGAAGATACCAAGTTAGGCAGCTATCGAATCAGATTCTACCCGGATAACGCCGAGGGTGAGATGGTCGAAGCGATGTTGGAAGTGACCGGGAAAGACGTTGAGCAAACGGCGGCGGTGCAGGATGATAAAGAGAACGGCATCACGGTCGGGAAGCCCAAACAGTTCGACGAGCGAACGTTGACCTTGATGTTGCAAGGTCTGGAAAGCAAACTGGCGCAGACACAATTTCCCGACACGGGCGGACTCTACGGGAGTCTCGGAAGATTCGGCGGCGCGACGGCGAACACCTCTTCGATGGCTCTCAGTGTGAGGGGGCCGTCTCTGGCTGCAACTACGACGACTATCGGCGGCGGCACCAAAGATATAACCAACAGCAACGTTCTCGAAGAAGGGTCGCAGACGACGACCGGCAACATAAACAGCAACATAACCAATGCCGGTGGGGTGACGACAACGATCAACGCAGACGGCACGATCACGGTCACCAGCGGTAAAACTTCCAATTCAAGCGGCAGTACGGGCGAGGTCACCAGCAACAACCAGCAAGTCACCAATCAGGCGGCAATGGCTCCGCCCGTACCCGCCTTGCCGGGACAAACATCGCTCTTTTCCTACCAACCCCAATTCGGTATCGCCGCACAGGACTTGCTCGCCGAACAGACCTCTCTGTTTTACCAGATAGTTAATCTGCGGATGCTCTTAGACCGTTCGCTGACCGACCGGATTAAAGTTAAGCCGGGCATTCCGGGCACACCGAATGGCGGGCAGATGGCGTCTACGGAGTACATACGGGATCAGGTGGTCATCGGATTTCAAATCAGCATTAATGCGGCGCACAAAGATGCCGTCGCAGAGGCGGAGATAACTATCGACAATGATGATGTCTCGCTCGTTTCACTCCTGCCGCAAGAAAAAACCTACAACGTCGCTTCCGTGACGAAAGACTCGAAAGCCATTGACGCGGGAGCCGTCGTCCAGTTCGTCGGCGTCGGAGGCGCAATCGGCAAAACGCAGGAATCAATGTATCTCGTTAAAGATACGGATACGGTTGCGCTGGAGCGTAGATCTACCGGAAAGAAAGTGAAGTTTGCGTGGCAGTTTCGCCCGGTGCTCGGACGCAGGACGGTCGAGCCGGGCGTGAGACAGGTCTACGCGCTGATCTCGGTGCCGAATATTCTTGCAACTGACGGGGCTTGGAAAGGTCGAGTGACGGCAAAGACCAGTTGGCGCAAATACGATAAGAAGACCAAGACCGTGAGAGATTCAGTTAACGGAGCGGAGGGAATTTCTCAATACGTCGATGCCGCGCTTCCCATCGGTAATGCAAATTTGACCGATTCCGGGTTGCAGCCGAGAATCGACAATCTCAGCTATGAGGATGTCGGAAACGGGCAACTATTAATAGTTGCGCGGGGGCAAGGATTTACGCGTGATACCAATGTCGTACTGGGAAATAAAGTGCTCAGCCGACCTGAGGATGGACTGACCATCGCCAATGAAAGACGTCTAATGCTCTTAGCGACGGCACAGTCGTTGGCAAACTCTTCTCCGTTGATGGTCAGCCGGTATGGCACCACCAGTTTTAAGCGTAGCCAGTGCTTCGCTTACCCTGATTCAGGCGGATGCAGAATGGTAGATAATCCATACTTTGCTCATTCACTCGAAGTCCGTAAGGTTAAGGCGCGCGACTCGCTAAATTCAGAGGTGACGGTTCGATTGGTTTCCGACGATAAGGAGATTTCGGACAGCGCCGGTAGAACGTCGCGTTACATTGAAAACTTTAAGTATTTATTTGATAACCATCCGCCTGTCGTGGTGATCGGCGGCAAGGTCTTCGGGTTTAGTGATGCGCCGTTTATCTCCAGAAGATACAAAGACAGCATAACTTCTAAAGACCGTACAACTCCTAAAGACAGCACCGCTCCTGCCGCTCCTAAAGAGAGCGCAACTCCTGATGCCTCATTACCCGATTGCGCTGATAATAAATGGTGTGCTGATCTGACTTTTATAGCCCCCACCCAACTCTTAGCCGATAATACCTCTTTAACATTCAAGGAACTGCTTTGGGATAAAGGCGCGCTGACAGTTGAGCTTCCGAAACAAGAACACTTTATCGCGTCCACTTTGACAACGCTCGGCACTAACGGCGAGAAGACGCAGTTGGCTATTTCAGGAGGAGGTTTTACTAATGAGGTTAAGGTCTATGTGGGCAATACGGAGTTCAGCCTAAATTGCGGAGCGACCGCAACTACCTGTCAGCCGCTTAAGTTGAATCTTGTTCAGGGGGAGACGACGGGCACGTTTATAACTTTGTCGCCGACGGCGGCGCAGATCAAGGACGTGAAGCATATATTGATTATGCAAGGTACAGCCCAGCCACAGACTATCGCCTTACCGTCCCCAATTGCGAAAGTTCCGAAAGCGAAGATTATTAGCCCGTCGCCTCTCGAAATATCCCCGGGCAGCAGTAGACGGGAGAAACTCCAGGGCGCAAACCTTGAATCAATCAAGGAAATCCTCACGCTCGGCGGCGACAAACTCCTCTTCGAACTGGATGAGAAAGATAAAACCATCCTCTTTCTTGAGATTCCAAAATCGTTAACCACCGCGAGCGGGGAGATGCAAATTAAACTTGTCTTGAAGGACGAGTCCGTGGAGTTCTTTACGATCGTTGTGAAGTAGCCACTTCCCGCGTTAGCCGTCGCAACACAGGGCGGCCTTGAAGCCGTCGCTTTCAGATTGATTGCAGGCAGAGCGCAGCTTGACCGATCCGGTCAAGCTGCGCTCTGCCTTTTGTCGCCCTCCGTTACACGGAAAATCCCGAAACAACGAGCTATTTGCCCCGCAGAGTCGTTGGCATCGGAAATGCAATAGCCTGTTCGCCTGCATCCCTATACTTAGCGAAGATAGGGGCAAGGTGTTTACGGTTTCCCCAAACAATCCCGAAAGATATTGAGCCATGAGAAACAATATGCGTTCCCTCGTCGCAGTCTGGGTCACTGTCTGCGCGCTGATCATCTCACACAGCGCCGGAATGACAGGCCGGACGGCCAGCGCACAATCAAACAGAGCATCGCACGCACACGCCTCCAGCGGCGCGCAGGGCAAGAAAGTCTCCTCAGACCTGCGGGAACAGTTGAGCAAGGCGCGCTCCGGCGATGAACTCGTCCGCGTCGTACTTCAAGACACGGGAGAGACGGGCGGCAATCTCTCGTCGCTGCTCCGGCGTAACGGAGCGAGAGTTGACCGGCACTTCCGCAATCTGGACACGCGCGTCGTAGAGGTGCCCGTGAGCATGATCGACGAACTGGCCGCCGACCCGGACGTGTCGTATCTCTCACCGGACAGGGAAGTCAGATCATCAGGCCACGTCTCTGCGACGACGGGTGCCGACGCCGCGCGTCCGGCGAGCCTGCTCGGCGCGAACTCGGCGCTCGACGGCTCCGGCATCGGCATCGCCGTGCTCGACTCCGGTATCTACACCGGCCACCAGTCGTTCAAAGGGAAAGAGGGAGTCAGCCGCGTCGCCGTGAACGTGGATTTCACGGGCGCGAAGAGGATGAGTCTCGCCGACAACTTCGGGCATGGGACGCACGTCGCGGGGCTGGCGGCAGGCAACAGCAGCCTCTATTCCGGCGGCTACACCGGCATCGCTCCCAACTCCAAACTGATCAACCTCGCCGTGCTCAACTCGCAGGGCAAGGGCAATACCTCCTGGGTGCTCAACGCTCTCGACTGGGTGATGAATAACCGCACGACCTACAACATCCGTGTCGTCAACATGAGCCTCGGCACGCTG
>DASWNS010000552.1:0-11887 GCA_036399115.1 Pyrinomonadaceae bacterium
GCCCGTCATCGTCGAGCAGCTCGTACGCATCTTCAACAACCTGGACTCGCAGAGAAAGGCGTCGATCTTGAAGAGCGTCTCCCGCCTCTGCCTGCTGCTGGGGCAGGATCAGAGGGGTGTCATCGGCGAGGGGATTCTGACCGGGCACCTCCAGGATGAGAGTAATACGCACCATAAGCTGAGCACGATGGCCGACGACCTGTGGGAGATGGGGCAGATTCTCGCTGGCGTAACGAGCGCGGGGCCCGGCGAGGAGTACGCGTCCGTCGAGCTCAAAGGATTAATCGAGCGGGCGATCAGCGACCTGGAAGAGAGGATGTACCTGCGCGGCATCAGGTTCGAGGTCGAAGGCTCTTGTACGGTCAGGGCCAACCGGGACGACATGTATATCGCCGTCGTCAGGGTGATGCAGTGGCTGGCCCAGCGCAAGATAGAGACCCCAGCCGGCGTGGAGCCACAGATCACCGTGCGGTGTTTCCGCGAGGACGGCACCACGCAGATCATGTTCGAAGACCGCAGCCGGCGGCTGGCGGATAGTCTGCGGGAACAGCTCTTCGTGCCGCTCGCCGTTGCCATCACTCTCCCCGCCGGGGCCATTTTGCAGCGCCCGGCTCAGTACCTGCCGCTCTACGTGGCGAAGATGCTGATCGAAGAGAAATACGGCGGGTGGTTGGACGACAAGTCTAGCGAGTTGCCAGGGGAGATAGGTCACAGACTGGTGATGCGGTTCGAGACGGCGGGCAACGATGCCGGGCCACTCGACACGACCGCCTTCGCCTGACGGCCGAATTGAGCCGGTCGCGCAGCGGCGATATATCTGAAGCACACGATCAAATCCCCTGCGCACGAATTGACGGCCCCTCCACGTGCCTTTCTTTGACGCCGGGCAATTCGACCTGAGGCGCCGGCGGGGCGCACAGGGAGGAGAGGGTTGGCATTTAAGAACGCAGAAAGGGGGCTGTGAGCGCCGTGAGCTTCAAAGAGATTCGGAAAAGGGATTTGGTGGACAACATCACCCGGCAATACAGACTGCTGCGTGCGTATGAGAGCAAGCGCGACCTTTCCGACCGGCCCAAAGAGGTCGAGTCGGCCAATAATGAGATCGGCGCGATCGCCCAATCTCTCGCGGGCTACATCGAGCAGTATAACGAGATTTGCCGTGACGAAGGCGCGGACTGTTCGACAGAGGTGAGGACGATCTGGGAGGAAATTCAGCACTTGAGGCGGGGGCAGCAGCAGATCATCCGGAAGCAGGATGAGACCTTGGAGAATATTGATCAGACTCGTCACAGGATCTTGCTGGAGATCGAGAATACCCACCGCCGCCTAGCCCTCAGCCTCTTGTCTGCCCTAAGCGAGCAGGAGGTGCGGGTGGTGAGAAGCATATTGGCGGAGATCGACTCAGACAGGTTGTCCCGGCAGGAGATCTCTGAAGCCCTAAATGCTATCCAGATCGGCTACGAGGAGTTAACAGCCAAGTCCCTAACATTAGTCAACCAAACGACCGACGCCGATGAGGTGCAGAAGCTGTGGGACTCCCCGGACATCAATGCGGGCGGGAAGCTGAAGCTTTCCATTCCCCTGATCCCGGCGATACTCTCCTACGAGTCCGAACTGAGTTTCTCCATAAAGCAGTCTCTTAAAACCTTCTGGGAGCGCTACTTCAAAGGAAGCCAGGTGCTGCTTTAATCGGCCTCATGAGCTTTGAAGGGGGTTCGTGGCCGTCAGACCTCCGGCCGTCGGTTCACGCGGCGCCCTGACTCATCTTCACCTCGGCAGATCGGGACAGCGGACAAGGCCATGTCACTACTCACCACCCTCCAGCAGAGGCAGAAACAGAACCTAGAAGAGGCGCTCCTGAAGCTACTCGAACTGCTTCGCCGGGCGGAGGAGTGGCGGGATGTGACTTCGAGCCCCAGCGAAAGGGAGCGGTACGAACTCGAGGTCAGAGACCTGAAGTCGTCGGTGGAGCAGTGCGTGGCTGACCTGCAAAGGCTGGAGGAGGAGATGCAGGCCGCCGCGAGTTCCTCCGAGTCCGCCCGGCCGAGCCCCGAAAGCTACCGGGTCAGCCTGAGCGACTCCCTGACGGAAGAGCAGCTCGACTCCCAGTTTCAGAGGGAGGTGAGGGAGCTGCTCGGACTGATCGAGTACGAGTTGAGTGCAGAAGCCGTCCCGGGCACGGCTCCCTCAGCGGCGCCGACCTTCGTCGCGAGTCAGGAGTGGGATTTCGAGACGGTGAAGACGCTCTTTCAATGCCGCTACGGGATTATCGACGAGCAGGCGGTGATGAGCTTCAGCAGCATCTACGCGCTCAACCAGCAGAGTCTCGGGCTGAGCTTCGCGATCATCGTCACCAACACCTACATCGCCCCGGCCGCGAAGTCGCTGGCACGTCAACACCGGATAAAGCTGCTCACGTTCGAAGATCTGCTCAACACTGTAATCAAGCCGGACAACTACCTGAAATCGAAGTGTCGAGATTACGAGCAGAATAACAGCCTTTTCCACACCTACGTCGAGCTGAGGTATCTGAGAAGGGTCCCGGGGCGGCTTACGGCGCAGAAGGCGACCCCGCAGGAGTTCCTGAGCCCCGAGGCGATTGACGGGGGCAGTTTTGAAGAGAAAGGAGACCTGACGCCTTACGTCGACGCCTGGTTGCTTAAAGATGGAAACTCTCAGATCTGTCTGCTCGGCGAATACGGCACTGGGAAGACCTCTTTCGCGACCCAGTATTTTTATCAGCGGGCGCTGGCGTATCTCCAAAGCCCGCTCAAGAACCGGGTTCCTTTGCTGATTACGCTCAATCGCTACCACAAGTCAGCCGACATCGAGCAGTTGATGACTGATTTTCTGGTGAACGAATGCGGGGTCAGGAGAAACTTTAACACGTTCTTGGGGCTGGCTGCGCGCGGCAAGCTGCTAATCATTCTCGACGGCTTCGATGAGATGGCACAGCAGGTTGACGTGAACGTGCGCCGGCACAACTTCAAGGAGATTGCGAAGCTCGCGGTCGGGCGGAACAAGATTATTCTGTCGGGCCGCCCCAACTACTTCCTGACGCAGGCGGAGATCAACGAGAGCTTCAGCCAGGGGTATGAGGAGTTAGACCCCTACCGGGCAGCTATCAGAAAAGCAACCGCAGGCCCCGGGCCGCAGTACGAGATACTCAACCTCACCCTGTTCGACCAGTGGCAGATCGAGGAGTTCCTGAAGCGGCAGAGTGATTATCTGAAGGAGAAGGGAATTAAAGACTGGCGGGAGCTGCGAAAGGTCATCTACGACACGTACAACCTGGCGGAACTAGCCCGCACTCCGGTTCTGTTGGACATTATCATTAAGACGATTTCCGAGATACGCGGACTGGTCACCCACATCAACGCCGCCAAGCTTTACGAAGTCTATACGAACTTCTGGCTGGTGCGAGAGTACGACCATAAAGGCGAAGTGAGGTGGCTGATAGACAGGAAAGCGAAGGAGCTGTTTGTGTCGGAGCTGGCCTGGACGATGCTGAAAACCGACAGCTTGCGCCCGGAGATTCACTTCAGCCAGTTGTCCGAGCGCGTGCGCAGTTATTTCAAGCTGGAGAAAGCTTCCGAGATCGAATATTTCTCAAGCGACATCCGATTCTGCTCGTACCTTATCCACTCGGCCTCGGATGGTAACTACAAGTTCATCCACAAGTCGTTCATGGAATACTTCTCCGCGCGCTACATTTATCGGGCCCTGTTCGAGGAGCAGGACATTCCCAGGATAATCACCGACAAGCCGGTCACGGATGAGGTCTTCTTTTTCCTGAGCCAGATGGTGAGTCTCGCCGACGTGGACGTGATGCAAACGCTGAGCCGGGATGAGAGGGACGGGCAGAGGCGGGAGTTCCTGATCGATCTCACCACCCGCGTCCTGCAACAATCCGTCCTATCCTCCGAGCACAGGGGCTCCCTCCAGTCCGCCGAAGAGTTGACGCACAAGCTGTTGGATTACAGCGCGGAGGTCAATTCCGACAGGGGCAGGCTCTGGTGCCTGCTCACCCTCGGTAAGCTCAAGGCGCAGCTGAGCCTCTACGAGGAGGCCGAGGATTGTTTCAAAGAGGCTCTGGCCCTTTCCGTGCAGTTGGGGGACGTCGCGGCCGAAGGCGAAGCCCTAAGCCAGACCGGGGCAATCCGCCAGCGGCGTGGCGAGTACATTGAGGCCCAGAGGTTTTACACGCTGGCTATCAGGAAGTTTGAGGAGGTCAGCGACAGGTCGAGGAAGGGCCAGGCGCTGGCAAGCGTCGGCGCCATCCACCAACACCGCGGCGAGTACGCCGAAGCCTTACAGTTCTACACGGACGCCATCAAGCTCTTTGAGGAGAGCGACGACAGGGCGAGCATGGGCCGGACGCTGGCGAGCGTCGGCACGCTTCACCGGAACATCGGCGAATATAACGCCGCGCTGGAGTATTACCAGCGCGCCCGGGCAATCTTCAAGGAACTCGCGGACAGGCGCAGCGAGGGCCAGGCCATAGCTCACCTCGGACACATGTATCAGGAGACCGGGCGGTACGAAGAGGCGGAGGGCTTCTTCCGGGAGGAGTTGGACATCGCGCAGGAGCTTGATGACCAGCAGGGAATCAGCCGGGCGCTCTCCAACATGGGATACCTGTGCCGGACGACGAAGCGATACGCGGACGCCGAGGAGTGGTATCAGAGGGCCCTCGCCATCTCGGAGGGACTCAATGACAGGCAGGGCGTGGGCGACGCCCTCTACGCCATCGGCAACGTTTACCAGTACGAGAGGCGCTTCGACGACGCGGAGGACTTATACCGGCGTTCGGTCTTGATCTTGGAAGAACTGAAGGACATGAGAGGCTTGGGCTTAAATTATTACCAGATGGCAAACGTCTACGCCGAACAACAGGGCAGATTCCCGGAATCGAGGAAGTACTACAAAAAGGCCCGGGATATCTTTGCGGAGTTAGGTGACAGGAGGAGCATCAGCTCGGTCATCCACCAGCTTGGCGACTTGGCGCAGCGTGACGGTGACTTTGACGGGGCTGAGAGGTATTACAGGGAATCTTTGCGTGTTAAAGAACAGATTAATGATGCTGTAGGCATACAGGAACTGGTTGAAGCCTTAGGCGGGCTGGAAGAGGCTCGGCAGAATTATGGCGAGGCCCAGAAACTATACCTAGCTGCGCTCGGCGACGCGGAAAAGGTAGGCAACCTTGTGAATGCGTGTAACCTGCATGCAAGACTAGGCAAGTTGGCGCAGAAAGTTGGGGATGAACAGAAGGCGGTCCAGCATTACGCCTCGTATATCAGACTTGCGCAGGAAATGAACCGGCCACTTCTTGAGGATGTCGTGCAGGAATATGAACGGCTAAGTTCTTTGAAGAAGTCGAACCCTTTTATAGTCGGAATGCCCCTCGACAAGGGCACCTTGTTCGGCGGGCGCAATGCCGAGGTAGAAGCAATTCACAGGCACGTTCAGCAGCAGAACCATGTGATGCTGATCGGCGAACGCAGGATGGGGAAGACCAGCGTACTCTTCCACCTAAGGGATCGATTGAGGCCGCCGTTGATTCCTATCTTTATAGACCTTCAGGCTTTCCCCATCCAGGCTGAAGGGATGCTAGGGGGGATGATTAGGAAAGTAGTAAATGAGTTGCTAGGCCGCGGCATGCTCTCGTCAGAGCAATGGAGTCAGTTCTCGATCACCTACGCGCGTGACTTCGTCAACGCCCTTGGGTCTATCCTGGATGAAGTGAAGGGGAAGTTGAAAGACGTAAAGCTGGTGCTGATTATCGACGAGGCAGACATGCTCTTCGAGGCAGAAGGTCAGACGGGGAAGGTGCTCCGATCCGCCCTGACGATGAACCGAGATGTGGTAGCGGTCATAGCAGGGACGACCCGCTTACTGCGTCTTTCGGCTAACGCGCAGACTTCACCTCTTCAAAATATATTCGTACCCATGACTCTGTCACCTCTGAATAAAGGAGAAACGGACTTTTTAATTGAAGAGCCGTCCCGACAAGTGAGGGTGAAGTACACGACCTCAGCACTCGAGCGCGTTTATTACTTGTCCGGCGGCATACCTTTCTACGTCCAGGTCATCGGCTTTGAATTGGTCGAACAGGCTAAGCAAGTGTCGAAAGACGAGGTTGGCGTCGAAGATGTAAATAGGATTGTCCCCCAAATTCTGGGTAGGTACACAATAAATTTTCAAGATATTTGGACCAACCTGAGCGACCGAGAGAAGGCTGTCGTCGCTGAGATCGTCAACAAGAATGTCCGGGCGGGGCTCGATGAGAAATGCATCTCTAATTTGCAAAGCAAACAGCTGATGATTGAAGAGAATGGCAGGTACAGACTTACGTTCGGTTTATTCGAAGAGTGGGTCAAGTCATATAATGCCGCGAGTTAGATAAGTCTGATATGTGCCTTTTTCGTAAGAAGGATAGAGTAGGACATGTCTTTAACCCTTATAATGTAAGCATAGTTAATGAAACGCACGAGAAGCGAAATGGTGAGAAGGCAGTATTGTCTGACAAACCATTCGCGCTAACGCTAATGGAGGGGGGAGCTTCAGCACTAAAATTTCGCAGGCAGTTATCAATCATACGGGCCAAGGGTTTAATTCGTGATGAGTTGCTTGCCAGTGGCAGTTAGCGATAAAGGGCGTCTAGTTGGCTGTGTTGCAGGAATTACTTCCGCAGCTATAACCCGACCTTTAGCTCAGTCAGCACACTCCGGGAATCATACTCTTGAGGCACAATAAATCCTCGTTCAAATGGCGTCACTTTGAGCCCACTATCATCCTTTTGTGCGTCAGATGGTATTGCAGATACCAACTCTCTTATAGGCCTCCTACCCCGAGGCATTCGCCACTTCTGTGAAGGAGAAAGTACTTCCCATAGATTGCAAGCTCAGGCGCATCAAATACCTGAACAATATAGTCGAACAAGACCACAGGGCTATCAGAAGGAGGTGGCGAGCGATGCAATGCTTCCGCTCCTTCCACACTGCCGAACGGACGATAGAGGGGCTTGAGGCTGCGGACATGATGAGTAAGGGGCAGGTGAAGAGGTTAGCCGGTGGAGACTCGATAGGGCAGGCGAAGTTCGTCGCAGGGCTGTTCGGAGTTGCCGCCTGACTCAAAATCACCTTGAGCCTATTCTCGGCTCAGAGCATTTGCTGCAACATAACCAATACAACTACATTATCGAACCACTGGCAGCAGGGAACGCAATAGCCCTCGAGTTCAACACGCCTCCTCACCACGCACTTGTTTTGCTATGACTTGAGGCGTTAATAATACTGCCAATAGGGCGACCGTCCTACATTTGCGACTTCACGTCATGAATCCATGATGCTCTGAGGGCTTTTATGTCAGACTCCGACACCGACCTTTTACACGTGCCTTCTTGGTTAGAGACCCCGCCGCTCGCCAGTGTCCCTCCCCCGGTCGAGACAAGAAAACAAGAGCTACCATTTGAACATTTAACCTGGGAGAACTTCGAGAAGTTGTGTGTACGTCTCGCACGCTTAGAGGCTGACGTCGAACACTGCCAACTTTACGGAGTGCGCGGGCAGGATCAGGAGGGCATAGACTTGTATGCGAAGTCGAAGACGAGCGGGCAGTATACAGTTTATCAGTGCAAACGCGAAAAAGGGTTTAGTGCAAGCAAAATTGAAGGTGCAGTGACGACTTTCCTTGCCGGGACGTGGTCCGGCAGGGCCTCGACGTTCGTGCTCTGTACTATGGAGAGCCTCGTCAGTACAGGCCGTGCGGAAGAGGTTGAGAGGCAGCGCACCATCCTAGCAGCAAAAGGGGTTGACTTCGTTATATGGGATGGTCAGCAGCTATCGCTGCGCCTGAAAGCCTTACCCGTAATTGTAGACGATTTTTTCGGAAGGACGTGGGTGGAGGCATTCTGCGGCGGCAACGCGGCCGATCAACTCGGTGGTAGGCTAGACGCCGTAAGAATGGCTGAATTCCGCTTACGTCTTGGGAACTTCTACCAGCGTTTGTTCAATAATCATGACCCGGGCTTACCTTTGCTCGCTTCTACTGTAAGCGACGACCCGATTCCTTTATCTGAAAGGTATGTTCTCCCGGACATAACCGACTCGCGCTCCATTGAAACCGAGCAGCCCATCGATGGTGCCGGTTATCACTTAGGTCTATCCGGGCTCAAGGAGCTTCGGTCGGGTGATACTCCACGAGGGGAACTGCTGAGTGAAAAGTCCTATCCATCGTACAAATATCAAAATGTATCCCAAAGGCAGCGTGTCGAAACCTGGCTGGGGGCGAATCGGCGCTGCGTCATCCTCGGCGGCCCGGGGAGTGGAAAAAGCTCACTACTACGGTTTCTATGTCTCGATCTTTTTCAGGATGAGCCGCAGCTGACAGAACTGGCACGTTGGTGGGGCCAGTTCCTCCCCGTCTGGATACCATTTGCATTTTGGACAAGGAAATTCTCCACGTCCGAGGGTAGAGACGTTCCGCTCACGGCGATGCTTGAGGATTGGTTCAAGGGTTGGGATGAAGGTCACCTCTGGCCCATCGTCAGGCAGGCTCTCGACGATGAAAGGTTACTCTTGCTTGTTGACGGTCTCGACGAGTATAGCGATGAGGACGCCGCGAGAAATGCTCTCCTGCGACTCAAGATATTCATCGAACAGCGAAACGCAACGGCCGTCCTCACCGCGCGGCCGCGAGGTTTCGCACGCCTAGGCATGCAGACGGCGGGGTGGGGACGCGGAGACCTGAGTGATCTCTCCGAGGAGCAGCAGGAACAACTCACACGAATCTGGTTCACTCATCGGGAGCGGAAGGTCCGCGGGAGTGCCGGCGACGACGAAGATGTTATCGCCTGCCGCGTTGAAGCTGAAGTGCAGAGGTTTCTGGGTGATCTCCGAAGATCGAGCGAGCTTCGTGAGCTCGCTAGGGTACCGCTATTGCTCTGCCTTCTGATCGCTTACAAGATTCTCCATGTACAACTACCGCAGAACAGGTTCAAAGCTTACCAGGCTTTGGTTGATTACCTGATTCATACTCACCCCGAGAGGAGAAGGCTGGCGGCGCTGATCAGGGAGACACCTCTTGCCTTAACTGACGAGGAAGTGAAAAGGGCTTTTGCCAACTTGGCCTACCGTATTCAGTCTCAATATGGGACGGGCGTCGTGGAGCAGACGGAGGCGATCAAAGCTACGACTCAGTTCCTCAGTGACGAGAGTGGGGTAATCGGTTTTGAAGCGGCAGAGGCGAGAAAAGTAAGCAGGGAATTAATCCACACCGGCGAAGACACCCTCGGGCTTCTTGTCGAAAGGTCGCAAAGTGAAATTGGTTTTTTTCACCGCGCGCTGCAAGAGTATTTAGCCGCGTATCACCTATCTACCATTTCACATAACGAGCGAGTGTCTATAGTTGAGGAGCATTGTGTAGAGCCTCAATGGCGAGAGGTAATACTTAACCTCTTCTCCATCTTAAACAGCATAGACGAGGTAAGTAGTTATGTAAGAAGCGCCTTTAAAAGGCAGGTAGCTCCCCACGAGCGTTATGAGATCGAACAGCTTCTAGCTGAGGTGGTCTTCGGCGGGTTCAATGTCCCCGTAGGCTTATCGCGTGAGATCGCGCGGACTGTCTTCCGGGTGGTAGAGACGGAATCATGGATGCCGCACCGAGAACGGCTTCTCGACCAAGCTGTCGCCGGTTTGCGCTCGGCCAAGACGAGGGAGATGGTTAAGGACAAACTAAAAGTTTGGTTCCCGGACAGAACTCGTAAGATTCGTGCGGAAATGTTTTCCGCCGTGGCCGGATGGCCCAGCTCCGCCGACTCAAATCAGTGTTTGCTGCTGGGGCTCCGGGACGAGGACTCCACAATTAAGCGCGCGGCAGCGAAGGCTTTGGCGGCGCTTAATCAAGGTGATGAGGAAATCGGCGAGCAGGTGGCAGAACTTGCATGGAGCGAAGCAGATCCACGGACCAGAGCTGCAGCAATCGAATGTCTAATGCTCGGATGGCCCAATCACTCTCGGTTAACCTCCATCATTGATGCAGCTAGGGCGTCCGTCTTCCCACGCTTACGTCTGATGGGCATTAATGGAAAGGTACGACAGGGTCGTGCTACTGACGAGGATCTTAATCAGTTGTTCTACCTTGGCTCACGGGACGCGGGCGTTGACCGCAGGTGGTTTGACTTCCTCGTTGAATCCTTAGTCAAGGGGTGGACAGGCTCCCCAGAAGTCAAGCAGAGATGTCTTGACGCAGTCGAAAGGACGAAGACGGCTTTTGGGGCGATGTCTGATTTTGGATTATACGGTGACTTGGGGAAGGCCGTCCTACTTAGCGGTTACCCACAGGATAACGAAGTCGCACAAGTTTTAGCCCGTGAAGTGAACTGGGGTAGTGTCAGCCTCAGGGATGCAAACATGCGTAGCGTCGACTTCTTCGATCTACTAGCTAAAAACTTTAAAGACCACCCGAAAGTAGTGGAGGCAGTAGACAGGTGGTTACGGGCTCAAAAGGGAGAGAGGAAAGGCTCGGGGTTCTACCGCGCTGCTCTAGTCGGACGTACGACGTTAGCAAAGTCTCTACTCATCGACTCCCTTCATTCAAAACATGCGGGGTTAGCGGCTCAGACATTATTGGAAGGGTGGGGGCTTCAGGACCAAGACGTAGCTCAAGCCCTGTTGAGTGCGGCTAACGGGCCTCACGAATGGGCCTCTCAACTAGGAGAATATCTCCCGCTGATTATTACAGACGTAGACATATGTAGAAGACGGCTTCTTGAGCTGATAAGTCATGCCCCTCCCTCGGCCGTCGATTCAGTTCTAAAGGGTTTGGCCTCCTTGGGGGAGACCTTTGATGACGCGGAGGTAGTCGATGCCGTCCTGCAAATTCCAGTAGATAATTATGGACATCAGCCGGGACATAAAGCACTCATTAAATACTACCCTTGGGACAGCCGTGTTCGGGAACTCGCAAAGGATGTGCTGAATAACCCTGACGACAGACTCTCGGCGGTGGCAACCGCCTACGGCGCGGATGATTATTTTAGATCGCGAATTATAGAGCTGATGACTCCCTTGCCGGCCCACTTACGCAAGGTGATGGCGCAGAGACTCGGCGAGGAGGTGGGGGACGACTTCAGCCTTACGCTGCTCGAATCGTACAACGACGAGGCAGACGCCGACGTGAGGGTACAGGCGTCAATTAGCTATCACAGTCTTCTGAAGACGCTAGGCCGGGACACAGATGCTGCTATTAAAGTCCTATCCAATCGGATAGTGGATTACAGTAAGGATTGGGCGGCGACACGCCACGCCGCGTTTAGTGGCCTGCTTGTGTTAGGACGGCTGGACGTGATGATGAACGCCCAAGAGAAAGCTCCCAAACTCGAAGACATACGTTGTCGCTTCCCTCTATCAAGGGGGGAAATTTCTCCGAGTGTGCCCTTGATTCGGTTACTGCTCAAGAACTGGGTGTATATCCGGGCAACGTTCGGTGAAGAGTTCTGGTTTCGCCTGGGGTATGAAGAAGAAAGATTAAGGAGTGATCTATGGTACTACATCATCCCGTTTGCAAACGAATATCCTCAGCCCCGCGCAGAAGTTATAAATTACTTGGAGGCTTCTACAGAGAAGAGTCGTTTTTACAGCCCACGCAGATTGCATTTCCTCAGTCGCGCCTTACCCAAGAGCACCTTACTTCGTCAGTACTGTATGTCCATCCTTGCCGGTGATGAGAATAAGTTTGATTTCGACGGTGAAGAGTCAGTAATTGCGGCAGAAATTATAGCCAGCCAGTTTCGCGATGATGAGGTCGTTCAACGGTGGCTGAATGAAAATATTCGTGAAGATTACGGCGAGGAAGGTGTGCCAGACAACATAATTCTTTTGCTATG
>DASWNS010000553.1:0-8353 GCA_036399115.1 Pyrinomonadaceae bacterium
GTTCACGCTCTTCGGCGCGCCGTCGTAAACCTGATAGAGATTGCCGAATGTGATCGAGGCCGACACGGGGTTGACGAGGAGTGTGCCCGAGGCAGAGCCTTGATAGTTGGCATCATTAACGGTCGCTAAGAGAGTGTAAGAGCCGGGGGCTGTGGGCGGAACGGGGCTGCCGTTGTAAGTGAGAGAGACGTTCAATCCCGGCGGATCGGTGATCACCGTCGGGACGACGGGCGAGCCTGTGTAGCCCTGATTCAGGTTGGAGAGGTTGACGCCCGCCGTGAGCGTGGTTTGCGGCGTCCAACCGCCGAGCACGAACGAGGGATTGCTCCACTGGATGGCCTCCGCAGCCGTGAGTTGGCGCGAGATGGGGTGGCGTTGGCTCACGTCCGCCGGATTGCCGTTAAGGTCGCGGGTGTTGTACTCCCAGAAGCGGATATTCGGGTAGTTGGCGGCGGTCACGGCGTTCAGCGGGTTGTCGAAACGCCATGCGTCGGGGCGGACGTGCGCGTCCATCACGGTGTTGATGAAGACGACCTGACTGAAAGGAAAGTCGTCCGGGTCAATGCGCGTCAGGTACGCGCCGGTGACGCCGGGCGCAGCCGTCAGGCGGCAGTTGACATACACGTTGCCGTTGACGCCTGAGCCGTTGCGTATCTGCGTGTAGTAGGCGTTTGACCTGACCATCTTCAGTTCGCTGTTCTGGAAGAAGACCGCGCCGCTGCCCCACATGAAGTCAACGTCGCCTTCGATGTAACTGTCGTTGACGAAGCCCGCGCCCTGCAAGAGCAGGGTGTCCTGAAAGCTCTTGAGGTTGACGCGGTTGAGCGTGATGCGCTGGTTGTTGCCGCGAAACGCCTCGGCCTGCGAGCCGCCCACGGGCGTCGTGTTGACGAGGGTGATGTTTTCCAGCGTGAAGTCAGGCGCGTCTACGCCGAAGGCCGCGCGCCCCAGTGTGCTCGGATTGAGGTTGTTGTTGTTGGCGTAGCGGATAACGCTCGCCTCACGGTCTTCACCGCGCACCGTGATGAGAGGCTTGTTCGAGCGCACGTAGACGATGCCCGTGAATGCGCCCTTGCGGACGGTGATAACCACACGCTTGCTGTTGTTCTGAGGTACAAAATCGACTGCGCCCTGCACCGTGTCGAAGTCGCCCGTGCCATCGGCGGCCACAGTCAGCGCGGTGTTGCCTGCGGCGGGGGCGGCGGCCTTCGTCGAGAAACGCCACACGTTCGGGTCTTGCATTCCGGCGAAGGGCGCGCCGCTCGCGTCCGTCAGGACGCCCGGCTCCAGAGTGGCGTAGTAGGTCTGGTTGTAGGCGAGCGACTGGCGCGGGTAGATCGAGGCCGTGTTGTCCGTCACGATGATCGGGTGATAGTTCTGGTTGATAGACGCGCCGCCGAAGTTGCGCTGCGCCTGTGGTCCGGGAACAGCCGGCTGCGTGTCTGCGGCCAGATCGATGGTGTCAACGAGCGTGCCGTCTTCCTGAAAGATGCGTATGCGGCCAGAGTTCCCAACCAGCGGCGTCTGGTCGAAGGTGACGCGCAGAGGCGTGTCGATGTTGAGGTCGGTGGCTCCCGCCGCGGGCGCGAAACTCTGGGCAGACATCGCAGAGACGACGAGCAGGCGAGCGGTCGCGCTAGTAACGCTCCCGCTGGAGTTGCTGACGACAACCGTGTAAGCCGCCGAATCGCCGACCTGCGCGGAGGCGAAGGCCAACGCGGGCTGGGTCGCGCCCGGGATGAGCGCGCCGTTTTTGAACCACTGGTAGAAAAGCCCTTCACCTTCCGCCGTAACGGAGAGGCTCGCGGGGGTGTTGACGATGGCAGACGTATCGGCTGGCTGCGCCCTGATGCTCGGCGGCGGCGTGACAGGCTCGGTGCTGACGCCAAGCGTCACGGGATTGCTCGCCACGCTGCCGCCGGGATTGCTGACGACAGCGGTGTAGACGCCCGCGTCCGCGAGTTGCGCGTTTGTGATATTAAGCGTAGGGGTCGTGGCCGAAGGGTTGCCAGCGACGGGCGCGCCGTCCTTGTGCCACTGGTAGCCCAGAGAGTTGCCGCTCGCCGCGACCGACATGGTCACCTCGCTGCCAACCTGCACGACGAGGTTCGAGGGTTGCGGCTGGCTCGTGATGATCGGCAGCGAAGGGCTATAGTCCACGCGCCAGTTCGTAAACTTGATTGAACGCGCGAAGGCTGTGCCGCTGAAACGAAAGCCGAAATAGTCGAAGGCTGTGACGGGCGACGTGCTCGACTCAACCGCCGTTAAAGAATAGCCTGTGGGGAGCGTGCCGCCCGTGACGGAGACTGTGAGGCGCGTGTCGGCTGGCGACACGCGCTCGATGGTGTAGGTGAGCGTGTAGGACATATCGTTGGCGAGCGTCTGCCTCGCCGTAGCTCCCGACCCGGAGATTTGCGTGAAGTCCGTGAGCGTGTTGAAGGGGTTGTTGCCGGAGAGATTCGCACGGCGATAGAGGCCGAAGGGCGCGCCGCTCCCGCTCGTGTTGAACTGGACGGCGTAGCCGGGGTCGCCCGCGAAGGTCGCGTTATTCATGCCGCCCGTCAGGTCGGCAGTGTTGCGCGTGCCCTGTGAATCGAAGACGCCGAAGCGGATGTCTCCGCCGACGAAACCCGAGAGGGCAAAAGTTCCCGCGACCGATAATTTGTCTCCCACGTTGAGGCTGACAGGCGCGCCGGGGTTGGTGAAGAACGCCCAGAAGGCTTCCGCGCTCGTCGTGTTGACGTTGAAGGTCACAGACCCCGGGGCGTCTACCCGCGCCGTGTCCGCGCGCCCCTTAAAGACCCTGAGGGAACTGTTCGCCAAGTCCTGATTCTGGCTGTTGCCGTCGGCGAATGTATCGTTGACGACCAAGGCGGCACTGACACCGAGCGGTAAAACCACTATGACGACTGCAAGCAAGAGGGCGAGTAGCGAGGCGACCTTCAATCTATCCATAATCGTTTATAGCTCCACTAATAGCGAGAATGACTTACACGCTTGAAAAGATGATCAATGTTTGGAGGAGGATGCGGGTTGATTGGTCATTCAACTATTGTGTATATTACTAATTGGTTTGACCAACAAGGCGGGTTTTATACCATGCCTGCGATTTTGGGTCAAGCCTTTTCAAGACGGCTGTCCGCGCATGAGAACTGTCTGACAGTGTGCGAGAGTTGAAAAAGCACGCGCTGCGAAACGTTGCGCGGGAGAATGTGACGAGCATGACGAGTTCGCTCGTGCTGTGGGTGTCAGGCTTCTACGGCGTCAGCTTAACGCCTGCCGCTTTCCCTGTTATGAGTATGATGAACTTCTTGACGCGAAGACGTTTGAGACTCTGGTGCCTGCTGTCCGTCATCACTTTCGGTTTCGCCAACGTCGCGGCGGGGCAGACCGAACTGGTCGTTGCGACGGACGGAAGCGCGAAGTATAAGACGGTGCAGGAGGCCATCATGGCGGTGCCTGCGGGCAGCCCTGCGAACCCGGTCGTGATTCGCATCAAGCCTGGCCGCTACAGGGAACTGATCTACGTACAGCGCGAGAAACGCTTCTTCCGCCTCATCGGAGAGGACGCCGCACGGACGATCATCACACACGACCTCCACGCCAACCTCACAGGTCACGACGGCAAGCCCATCGGCACCTTCCGCACGCCCACGGCCACCATCGACGCCGACGACTTCATAGCCGAGAATCTCACCTTCGAAAACTCCGCAGGGGCAGTCGGGCAGGCGCTCGCCCTTCGCGTGGACGGCGACCGCGCAGTCTTCCGCAACTGCCGCTTCCTCGGCTGGCAAGACACGATCTTCCTCAATCGCGGGCGACAGTATTTCGAGGACTGTTACATCGCGGGGCACGTAGACTTCATCTTCGGCGCGGCGACCGCCTTCTTCGAGCGTTGTCACATACACTCCCTGCGCGACGGTTACATCACAGCGGCCTCGACTCCCTTCGACCAGCCGTTCGGCTTTGTCTTCTCGAACTGCCGCATCACCGGCGAGACGCCCGCCATCAGGACTTACCTCGGTCGCCCCTGGCGCGCGCATTCGAGCGTGACCTTTCTGAACACAGAGATGTCGGGGGTGGTACACGCGGAGGGCTGGCACAACTGGAACTTACCCGAGCGCGAGAAGACTGTGCGTTACGCCGAATGGGGAAGTCGCGGCGCGGGCGCGAACCCGCGCGCTCGTGTCCAATGGTCGCGTCAACTCAAGCGCGCCGAAGCGAAAGCCTTCACGCCGGAAAAAGTCCTCGGCGGCGCGGACGGCTGGAAGCCCGGAAAAAGCCGTAAATCGTGAATCGTGAATCGTAAGTCGTGAATAGAGAAAACCTGATCTACTTCTATTCACGATTTACGATTCACGATTCACGGCTTTTCGATTCTGAACCAATCGAAGTCTGCGTAACCGGTTTCTCGCGTCCTGCCCGTGCGGATAGCGTAGAGGCCGACCTTGGCTCCGATCCACTTGCCTTTGCGCGCAACGAAAGGAAGGCCGACGGGCATGAAGTTGGAGCCGTCTGTGCTGTAGCTGAACTGGCAGGCGGCCTCCTTCGACACCTTCACGCGTAGGTAAAACGTGTTTCCCTTCAAGAGCATCGGCGCGCTCTCCTGCCCTTTACCGCCCCCTTCGGCATCCTTCACCACGGTCTGTGAGACGAACAGCCCGGCGGGCTTCTTCTTCACGGAGATGTGTGCGTAGTCGAGTCCCATCAAGACGAGTCCCGTCTCCTCTTCGTCGGTGCGCGGCGTGAAGGTGGTTCTGGTGGTGGCCGTAAACTCTTCGGCGGGGAACTTCTGCAAGAGCAGGTTGGGCACGTCCCAGAGGTTTTTGTACGACTCCGGGAGGGGCACGTTGAAGAGGCGTAGGAAACCGAGCGCAGGGGCGGGGAACGCCCAGTGTGTGCCGGGGTTGGCATGCCATTGCCACTGGAGGCCGAGACGCGCGGCGTCAAACTCGTCAGAGTCGGGCGGCGTCACGACAGGCCACGACGCGCCCACGTTCGGCTTCCGGTGAGAGAGGACAGGCTCGCCTGTGCCGTCCGCGTCGGCGTCCGCTCCGATGACCGGCCAGTCGTTCGCCCACTTCACAGGTTGAAGGTGGACGATACGACCGTATGCGCCCTTGTCCTGAAAGTGTATGAACCATGACTCGCCTGCCTGCGTCTCGACCCATGCGCCCTGATGTGGACCGTTAACCAGACTCTTGCCCTGCGCGAGCACGATCTTCTCTTCGTAGGGACCGTAGACGTTCTTCGAGCGGAGCACGAGTTGCCAACCCTGCTCCACGCCGCCCGCCGGTGCGAAGATGTAGTAGTAGCCGTTCCGTTTATAAAACTTTGGTCCTTCGAGCGTCGGGTGCCTGTCGTGCCCGTCGAAGACCATGACGCCATCGTCGAGAAGGCGCGTCCCGTCCGCGCTCATGCGGCTGACGACGAGGATGCTCTTGACGCCGGAGCGGCTCGCGGCCAATGCGCTCACGAGATAGGCGTTGCCGTCTGTATCCCAGAGAGGGCACGGGTCGATCCAGCCCTTCGCTTCCTTGACGAGCAGCGGCTCAGACCATTGCCCGGCAGGGTGTTTCGCCTTCGTCAGGTAGATGCCGTGGTCTGGGTCTGGGTAGTAGATGTAGAACTCGCCGTTGTGATGACGGATGGACGGCGCCCAGACGCCGTTGCCGTGCTGCGGTTTGCTGAACACGTCGAGAGGTCGCTGGCGTGTGAAGACGTGTCCGACGAGCCGCCAGTTGACGAGGTCTTTGGAATGGAGGATGGGCAGCCCCGGCGCGGCGTTGAAGCTCGACGCGGTCATGTAGAAGTCGTCGCCGACACGGACGGCGTCAGGGTCGGAGTAGTCGGCGTGGATGATGGGGTTCCTGTACGTCCCGTCGCCGTTGTCCGCCACCCAGACCTTCGACACAGGCGACACAGGCGTGGCGGCGGGGTTCGAAGGCGCGGAGGTTTGCGCCCACGACACGTACGAGAGGGGCATGAGCGCAAGGAGCAATCCGACGATTCGCACGAGGAGACTTTTCAGGTTCATGTGTGCGCTAGATTAAGTAAAGAATAGTTTGCGAGACGGCAGACCGGCCACGAGGGCACGGAGAGACGGGTTTGCATCGAGAGAGTTGCGCCGCAGGTTTCTGCTCCACAGTGTCTCTGCGATGAACTTGAGAGCGACGCGCGCTCAGGTCACCTGCCGAGCCAGCCGCCGTCAACGGCGAGAACGTGGCCGTGCAGGTAATCGCTCGCCGCCGAGCAGAGGAAGACGACAGCGCCGGACAAATCTTCCGGCTCGCCCCAACGTCCGGCGGGGATGCGTTCGAGAATTTGCCGGTTCCGCACTTCGTCCCGTTGCAACGCTGCGGTGTTGTCGGTGCGCATGTAACCGGGCGCGACGGCGTTGACGTTGATCCCTCTCGCCGCCCACTCGTTGGCGAGAGCCTTCGTCAATTGCGCCACCCCGCCCTTCGACGCCGCATAGGCCGGGACGGTGACGCCGCCCTGAAACGAGAGCAGGCTGGCGATGTTGACGATCTTGCCGCCGCCGTGTTCGAGCATGTGGCGGCCTGCGAGTTGGGAGAGACGAAAGACGCTCGACAGGTTGACCTCGATGACTGCCGCCCAGTCTTCCTCCGAGTACTCTGCGGCAGGCGCGCGGCGAATCGTGCCCGCGTTGTTGACGAGGATGTCCAGACGCCCGAACTCTTCGAGCACGCCGGAGACGAGGCGGCGCGGCGTCTCCCTGTCAGCGAGGTCGCCGCGCAGCGCGAGGCCGCGCCGACCCGCGTTCCTGATGAGTTCGCAGGTCGCACCGGGCGGGCGCGAGTTGCCGTGCGCGGCTATGTCTGCGCCCGCCTCTGCGAGCGCGAGCGCGATGGCCGCGCCGAGTCCTGCCGATGCGCCCGTCACGAGCGCGACCTTGCCGTCGAGCCTGAACTTGTCGAGGATCATTTCGCCCGCCCACTCTCGCGCACGTCGCCCTGATTCGAGAGGAAGTCCTCGCGCAGCGGCGTGAAGATGTCAACGAGGACGACCTCTTCATCCAGCATCGTCGCGCCGTGCCAGCAGCCGGAAGGGAAATGGAGCACGTCGCCCGGCGAGGCGATGCGCTCCTCGCCCTCTATGAAAAAACGGACGCGCCCGCGCTCAACGATGGTCATCTGCTCGTGCGTGTGTTCGTGCTCCGGCGTGACGACGAACGGCGCGAAACGCAGACGGCAGACCATCATCTTCTCGCCGACGACCATCTGCCGCTCGATGCCTTCGCCGACCTGCTCGACCGGAACCTCCGACCAGTTCAGGTGGAGCGGTCGCGCGGCCTGCGCGCTGCCTGCCAACGGACGTGTCTCGTCTGGTTGTGTCGCCGACATCTTCCAAGTCCTTTTCTAGTCCTTCACCGCTTCGAGGCCGGAGCCACCGGCGGCATACTCCGGCTGCACGTTGACGACGCCGTATTTCCGGTCTTCGCCCTCACGCATGGCCGCCATCATCCACATGAAGTTGATCTGGCCGCCGGGCGCGGCGACGTTCGGGTGGTAGCCCTTCGGCATCAACACCACGTCGCCTTCACGCACGACCTGCACCAGTTCCGGCTCTTCCGGGTTCGTGTAGACGAACTGCACGCCGAAGGAGGGCGCGGGCATGTCTATGTAGAGATAAGCCTCTTCGAGCATCCGCGAGTGCTCGTGCGGCGGCCACGATGTCCAGTTGCCGGGGCGCGAGAAGGTCACGCCGGTCATGATGCGTCCGGCGCGGACGTTGCTGCCGATGAGCACGTTCATGTCGCGCTCGGCGGGAGGCGCGCCCGCGATGATGTGCAGTTTCGGGTTCTCGCGCACCTCCGCGAAGGAGACGAACTGTAGCGGATAACTGCCCTCGACGGGTGCGGAGAGTTCCGCCAGATCGCAACCGGCTTCGCCCGCAGGGCGAACTTCGATGCGCGAATCACGCGGGACGTAGAGCGCGTCGTAGCGTCCGAGCGTGAACGTCTGGCCGCCGGTCGAAATTTCGGCTGCGCCGTTCAGGCAGACGAGTCCGGTTTCGTGCGTGCCGTTCTCGTAGGCGAGCGTTTCGTCGCCCGCGTCGAGCGTGATGCGCCCGTAGTGTAGGTAACGCGCAGCCGTCTGGCCGGGGGCAACCGCCGTGCGCCGTCCCCGCCCGGCGTGGGTCGCAGGCACGTAGCATCTCTCTTTCGTGATCTCTGTCTGTGTCGCTTCAGCTTGCATTAGTCAACCTCCCTGTGTGAAAACGATGAACGCGGAACGATGAATGATGGACGGAAGAAGGCTCGCGCCTGTTGTGTCGCAGCGAAGATATGACTTCGCGGCGGCATCCTCCGCCCTGCACTCGCAACCTT
>DASWNS010000554.1:0-8689 GCA_036399115.1 Pyrinomonadaceae bacterium
CTGGTTCTCCGGCACGAGTTGCTTACCGTACTTCTCCGAGAGCTTCCAGCGCGTGTATGTGTAGAGCGAATCGTAGAGCGGTTTGACTTGCAGCCAGAGCCGCTCCATCTCGGCGGCAAACTCGTCCGGCTTCATGTCGTAGTTGGAACGCCACAACGCGCCCAAATCTTTGAAGCCCATCTCGCGCGCGCCCTTGTTGCCGAGCACGACGAAGCGCGCATACTTCTGTTTGAAGGGCGGCGAGATGGCGTGCCAGCCGAGCCAGATGCGTTTCAACTCTTCCGGGTCGCGGCTCTCCGCGAGGATGGGTTCCATCTCTTGGAGCGTCAGGCATTTTCCCTTGTCGCCTTCGGGGCAATACTTCCCTTTGCCGTAATCGCTCGACAGCGAGGCCGTGATCTTCGTGAGTTCGTCGCGCTCCGCCGGGTTGGAAGGCGCGGGCACGGTCAGGGCGAGTTTCAACAACTGGAGTTTTCGCGCCGTGTCGTAAGGCAGCTTCAAATTGTCGAACCGCGTCGCCTGTTCGGCCAACTGCGTGACGGCGGCGGTCAATTCGTTGTTCGCGTCGGCGGCCAGAGCCTCCGTGTCGTCCGTGATGAAGTTCTCCTGAATCCAACTCGCACGACTCACTTTAAGACTGAGTGCGGTGAGCCGCTGCTCCGCGTGCGCGACAAACTCCTGCGCCTCCGCGACGGTCGGCCTGCCCGGCGTCGTCCGCCGCGTCCCGGCCTTACGCTGCGCCAACGCCACACCGTTGCAGAGAAAAATCAATGACAGCAGCACGGCGATGCCACGCGAACGCCGCGCCGTCCCGTAGGACAGTTTCATACACTACCTCCAGCTTGAGTAAAATCGGTTTGTGCTTCGACATGTAAAATTTCAGGGGAGGAGTCGCCCTTATTTTAACTTCAAACGCAGCCCGTCACATAGCGCGGGCGGGGGTGCCCGCCGCAGAGAAGCGACGCGACGTGCCGGAAGCAGAGAGCCGCCGGGCAGCAAGGTTGTCCGAACAAAATTCCCCGCGCCCGTTAACAAAAGCGTCCGCCCTCACGTATGTAGATAATGCAAGCCTCGCATATCCTGTCCGGCAGCCTAATCTTCTATCAGGAGAAGACATCGAATGAAACGAACGCCCCTCTTCCCTCCGCCGTCGCATCTGCGTGCTGCGCTCGCTTTGAGCCTGTTCTTTCTACTTGCGCCCGCCGCCTTCCGTATCCACGCGCAACAGAACGCGTCGCTCTCATCGGAGAAGATCAAACTGGTCGAAGCCGCCATCGCCGCCGAGATGTCCAGACAGAACATTCCCGGCCTCTCCGTCGCCATCGTCACCGATAATCAACTGCGCTGGTCGAACGGTTACGGGTTCGCCGACCTCGAAAACTTCGTCCCGGCCAAAGCGGGCACGGTCTATCGTCTGGCTTCGATCTCTAAAGCCGTCACCGCCGTCGCCGTCATGCAACTCGTCGAGCGCGGCAAACTCGACCTCGACGCGCCCGTGCAAAAATATTGCCCCGCCTTTCCCGAAAAACAATGGCCTGTCACCTCGCGCCACATACTCGCCCACCTGAGCGGCATTCGCCATTACAAGGACGAAGAAGAGTACGGCAGCACCCGCCGCTACGACACCATCTCCGCCGCACTCGACATGTTCAAGAACGAGCCGCTGCTCCACGAGCCGGGCGTGAAATATACCTATACAACCTTCGGCTACAGCGTGCTCGGCTGCGCCCTCGAAGGCGCGTCCGGCCAGAAGTTCGCAGACTACCTGCGCGACAACCTGTTCCAGCCCGCCGCGATGGATCGCATGCGCGTTGACAGCATCAACGAACTCATCCCCAACCGCGCGCAAGGCTACCGGCGCACGCGCGACGGCCACTTGCGCAACTCCGACATCGCCGACAACAGTTACAAAATAGCGGGCGGCGGCCTCGTCTCAACCGTGGAAGACCTGGCGAAGTTCGCCATCGCCGTGCAGGCCAACTCCGTGCTTAAACGAGAGACGGTCGAGCAGATGCTCACGAGCCAGAAGTTGCGCAACGGGAAGGAGACGAACTACGGGCTTGGGTGGAGCGTCCAGATGCAGAACAATCAAAAGGCGGTCGGCCACTCGGGCGCGCAGCAACGCGTGAGCACAGCCCTCCACCTGATCCCCGCACGCAATTTCGCAGTCGCCCTGATGGTGAACCTCGAAGACACGCGCCTCCGCCCGCTCACAGACCGGATCACGGAGATCGTCTTGAAGTAGTTGGAAGAATTTTTGCGACGACTGCGGCGGGCGCATCTCTCAATCGCCAAAACGCGCCCGGAAATCTTTCGTCCGGCGGCGGAGGTGAAGCCAGTCTTCGAAGATCTCCGGTTGCCTGAGCCAGACCGTGAACCACTCCGCGATCTCTTCCTTCTCCGCGCGCTTCCGCTCGTTCACCGAAGGATTGCGCGCGATCATCTGCGCCCGCTGCTTGCCCTTCAACACCGTCTCCTGCACGCGGCGCAATCCCTCTCTGTCTTTCTTGCGCCCGAACTGGCGGCGCAGATTATCCAGACGCTTGATCGAGGCGGCGGCCTCTTCGAAGGTCGAAAACTTCAGGACGTTGCGAAACATCGCCTCGTAAGGATCGGTTGCGCGCCAGCGCGCGTCCGCCTCCAACACTTCGGCGTGGCGCAACTCTGCGCCCTCGTCCGCGAGCAGCCGCGCCACTATCGCGGGACTCTCCTCCGCGCCTTCGCCAAACCGCCCGCGCACCGCCTCTGCGATGGCTTCCAACTCGCTCGCGCCCACCGTCTCGCAATCCAGACGCTCCCACACCTCGATCATCAGGTCGTGTTTTGTACGCGCTTTCCAGTCGCCCATTCGATAAAGGGTAAAGGGTAAAAGGTAAAGGGTAAAGGGCAAATGGCGAGGTGATGTTTCCCTCCCGCCTTCGCCCTTCCCCGCCAGCCCTTCCCCGCCAGCCCTCGCCTGCGCCGCTCGCCATTAACCGTCTCCCTCCGCTTTGCGGTAAAATCTACCCTTGTCTCGCGCTCGTTGCCCGTGAGACTCAACCTGTGATGTCAAATCTCGATTCAGCCCTCGCCGCCCTGCGCGAACATTTCAACTTTGAGACTTTCCGCGCCGGACAGCGGGAAGTTATCGAAGCCATCCTCGACGGACACGACACGGTCGTCGTGATGCCGACGGGCGGCGGCAAGTCGCTCTGTTTCCAGCTTCCCGCGCTGATGAAAGAGGGCGCAACCATCGTCGTCTCGCCGCTCATCGCCCTGATGAAAGATCAGGTTGACGCGCTGCACGCGCGCTCGCTCCCCGCCACTTACATCAACAGTTCCGTGGACTTTGAGGAACAGAAGGCGCGCATCGCGGGCATCCGTCAGGGACGCTACAAGCTCGTCTATGTCGCCCCTGAACGCTTCCGCAGCGCGCATTTCGTGGAAGCTCTCAAGAGCGTCAACGTCTCGCTCTTCGCCGTGGACGAAGCGCACTGCGTCTCGACGTGGGGACACGACTTTCGCCCCGACTTTCTCCGGCTCAAAGCGGCCATCGAAGAGATCGGGCGACCGCAGGTTGTCGCGCTCACCGCGACGGCCACGCCGCACGTTCGCGCAGACATCATCGAACAACTCGGCTTGCGTGAGCCGCGCGCCTACGTCTCCGGCTTCGACCGCCCGAACCTCTCCATCAAAGTCGTTCACACGCTCAAAGAACGCGAAAAGATCGCGCACGTCAAATCGCTCGCCGCGGCGGCGCAGGGCGGCTCCGGGATCATCTATTCTTCCACGCGCAAGTCGGTCGAACAGGTGGCGCGGCGTCTGAAAGATGCGGGCTTGAGCGTCGTCGCCTATCACGCGGGGATGGAGGAAGCGGAGCGCACGCGTGCGCAGGACGATTTCATGTCCGGGCGCGTGCAGATGATCGTGGCGACGAACGCCTTCGGCATGGGCATCGACAAGGCCGACATACGCTTCGTTATCCACTATCACCTGCCCGGCTCAATCGAAGCCTACTATCAGGAGATCGGGCGCGCCGGGCGCGACGGCCAGCCCGCCACCTGCGTGCTCCTCTTCAACTACGCCGACAAACGCACGCAGGACTACTTCATCGAAGGCTCTTACCCGCCGCCCGAGATCATCGCCAAAGTGTACGAGGCTCTCGTCGCCACGCGGCTGCAACATATCGAACTTTCGACCCACGAGATCGCCGTGCGCGCCAGCGTGCGCAACGAAATGGCGGTGCAGTCCGCGCTCATCATTCTGGAGAAGGCCGGGCACATCGAGCGCGGCGCGGCGGGCGAGAATCGCGCCGCGGTACGCCTTCTGATGCCGCCGCATCTCGCGCGTGAAACCGTCAACGCGAAACGCAGCGCACGCGACAAGCAGGTCTTGTTCACACTGCTCGGCGGCTACGATCTGAACGAACGCGCCGACTCCGAAATTGATGTCAACGAGTTTGCCGAAACTGCCGGACTCGATCTCGCCTCGGTGCGCCGCTCGCTCTCGTCGCTCGCCGCTGCGAAGGTGCTCTCGTACACGACGGCGCGACGCACGCGCGGGCTGCAAATGCTCGACGAGCGACCCGTCACACGTTTGCGCATCCGCCCGCAAGACCTCGCCCGCCGCGCCGCGCTCGAACAACGCAAGCTCCGCGAGATGATCAGTTTTTGCTACGCGGATCGCTGCTATCGCGCCTTCATCCTCGACTACTTCGGCGACCGTTCGCACAAACCGACCTGCGGCACCTGCGGCGTCTGCCTGAGAGAGAAGCCTGCGGCGGCAAACGACGCGCCCGCGCTCGAAGCCCCGGACGATTACGTCGAGAGCAGCTTCGAAGATGAGGTGTCGCCGTTCAGTTCGACGCGCGACGCTTCGGATATACCTCCGGTGTCTCCCCCGCCCTCTTCGCCCCGCACGCGGCTCGACAAGTTCGTCATCGAGAACACGCCTTTCGCAAGTGATCTGGAGAACGAACTGGATCGGCAGTCGCTTGCGGAGCACCGGCGGCGCGAAGCCGAAAGCTTCGGCGCGGAGTTAAACAGCAGCGTCCAGATTACGGGCGCGCGCCCGCTCGGCCACGACGAAACTTTGTGCGTGCGCAAAATCCTCGCCTGTGTGGCGCGCATGGAAGGGCGTTTCGGCAAGGGCATTCTGGCGGCCTGCCTGCGGGGGTCGCGCTCGGCAAAGATCTCACAGTTCGGCCTCGAACGCCTCTCGACCTACGGCATCCTCTCCAACATGACGCAGGACGAAATACTTCTCTACATCGATGCGCTCGTCGCCGCAGGCGCGCTGCGCGTCGCAGGCGGCAACTACCCGACCGTCGCCATCACGAGTTTCGGAAACGACGTGATGCGCGAACGCGCGACCATCGAACTCGCGCTCCCGTCAGTCGCCCCCGTCGCCGCGCCGCCTGCGTCCTTCGCCATGCGGGGTTCGCGCGACGCCGCCGTCGCTAACGTCAAAGCGGTTAATGCGCCGCGCGTCAGCACGATTGACGAGACTTACGCCTTCTACAAAGCGGGCATGACCATCGAGGAGATCAGCCGCGAACGCTCCATCGCGGAGATGACCGTGGAAAAACATCTCGCCGACTGCATCCTCGAAGGTCGTCCCTTCGACATCTCCCGTCACGTCAATGCGGTTGATCGCGCGCTCATCGAAGAGGCCGTCCGCCGTCTCGGCGATGAACGGCTCAAGCCTCTGCGCGATGCGCTGCCCCGCCACATCAGCTATCGCATGATTCGCTTCGTCGTCGCCGATATGCAACGCGCCGCCGCCATCGCTTCAAACGGCGACGCGGAACGCGTGCGGACTTCGGAAGCGACAGGCGTATAAACTCCCCTCCGCCGCCTCGCGCGCTTGACGTGCCGTGCGCCCGCCTTCATCATCCATACATTAAATTCAACCGACAGGAAGAACAGATGAGCCGCAACCCGAACACCGATCCGCCGCAACCGGAGCAACAACCCGAACTGCCCACGCCGCAACCGCACGATCCGCTGCGACCCGACCCCTCGCAGCCCGAGCCTCTCCCCCTGCCGCCCGGCGGGGAGCCGAAGTCGCCCATCGGTGAGCCGGACGCGACGCCGCCGCCCGCAGGCGACCCTCCCGTCTCCGAGCCGACGCGTCTGGTCTAGCCCTAGCTACCGTATAATAAATGGAGACTGTGCAAGAGGAAGCCGCGCACACTAACGGCACGGGGAGCGTTTCGGGTACAGCAGCGCACGACGACGCACGCCTCGAAGAGATCGCGTCTGCGCTGTCGGCAAAATCTTTCACGCCGCACCCTCTGTTTCGCAGCGGCCACGCGCAGACGCTCGTAGCCTATGCATGGCCGCGTCGCGGTCGTTTGCGCGCGTTGCAGACGGATGAAGAGCGTCTGTTTGAAGTCGAGCCGGGCGTGCGCGTGCTCGTGCGTTGTCGCTGGCACGCAGAGCGGCGCGCGCATCCGACGCTCCTGCTCGTGCACGGACTCGAAGGCTCAAGCGAATCCATCTACATGTTGAGCACCGCGCTCAAGGCGCATCGCGCGGGCTTCAACGTCCTCCGCCTGAACATACGCACCTGCGGCAACACGCTCCATCTCACGCCCACGCTCTACAACAGCGGCATGTCGCCAGACCTGCGCGCGCTCATCTCCGAACTCGTCGGGCGAGACAAGTTGAAGGACATTTTCCTCGGCGGCTTTTCGCTCGGCGGCAACATGAGTCTCAAACTGGCGGGCGAATACGGCGCAGACTTTCCGCGCGAATTAAAGGGCGTCGCAGTTGTCTCGCCTTCGGTCGAGTTGGCTGCGTCGGCCACCTGCATCGAGCAGCGCGCCAACTGGATTTATCAACGCAAATTCATCCGCAGCCTCAAGCGACGCATGCGCGCCGCCGCGCGCCTCTATCCCGAACGCTACGACGCGAGCGGACTTCGACGCGTCCGCACGCTGCGCGAATTCGACGAACGCTACACCGCGCCGCACGGCGGCTTTCGCGACGCCAGCGATTATTACGCGCGCTCAAGTTCGCTCCCGCTCATCTCGCGCATACGCGTGCCGACGCTCATCATCCATGCTCAAGACGATCCGTTTATCCCCTTCGCGTCGCTGCGCCATCCATCCGTCCGCGCAAACTCCTCGATCATCCTGCTCGCGCCCGCACACGGCGGACACGTCGGCTTCGTCGGCGACGGACAAACGGCGGGCGAAGATCGCTTCTGGGCGGAAAACCGGCTCGTCGAATTTTGCCGCCGCATCAACGAAGGGATGAGGGATGAGGGATGAATCAGACAAAGCAAGCCGGTCAGCTTGAGTGCTTTTCTGATTCATCCCTCATCCCTCATCCCTCATCCTTTTCTGTTGACGTGTTGCCGTGCAGCGCAATAATCTTGGAGCAGGTTTTTTAAGGTTGCAGATGAAGATGGAGAACTGAGAGTCGGGTCGGTCGCTTCCGCAGCGAAGATAAATGATTACTGCACTCAAATTGATCGCCACCGTGTTGATCGTTGCCATCAATGGATTCTTCGTCGCGGCGGAATTCGCACTCGTCGGCGTGCGCCGTTCGCGCATCGAGACGCTGGCCGAAGACGGCGACCGCCGTGCGAAACGCCTGCTCGGCATCCTCGACAATCTCAACGCTTATCTCTCCGCTTCGCAACTCGGCATCACGCTCGCCTCGCTCGCGCTCGCCATCCTCGGCGAACCGACCATCGCGCACCTGCTCGAAGCGCCCTTAAGCAGACTTAACATCGGCGACACGTGGCGACACGCCATCGCCTTCGTCATCGCTTACGCGATCCTGACCTCCCTGCACATCGTCCTCGGCGAGCAAGCGCCGAAACTCGTCGGCCTCGAACGCGCGGAGAAAGTGGCGATGTGGTCGGCCTTGCCGATGGAGTTGTTCTACAAGTTTTTCAGCTGGCCGATCCGCGCTCTCGATTGGGCGAGCGCGGCGGTTGTGCGTCCCTTCGGCATGAACGCGACGAGCGCGCACGCTTCGATCTACACGGAAGAGGAGATCCGCCAACTTATCAACGCTTCGCACAAAGGCGGGCATCTCGAAATCGAAGAGCAGCAATTGATCAATCGCGTCTTCGACTTCTCCGAGGCGGAAGTGCGCGAAGCGATGATCCCGCGCACCGCCGTCGCCGCCATCCCCGTTACGGCGACACTCGCCGAAGTCGAAGAATCCTTTTGCGAGACGGGCTACTCGCGCCTGCCCGTCTATCGCGACCAACTCGACAACATCATCGGCGTCCTCTTCATGAAGGACATCATGCCCTGCCTGAAAACTTCCGGGCGCACGGAGTTCGACATGGAGAAGATGGTGCACCCGCCGATGTTCGTTCCCGCCACCGCCCGGCTCGGCAGCGTGCTCGCGCAGATGCAGGCCGCGCGCACGCATCTCGCCTTCGCCATAGACGAGCACGGCGGCATCGAAGGCATTCTAACGCTCGAAGATTTACTGGAAGAGATCGTCGGCGAGATTAACGACGAATATGACGAGGAAGTACGCGCACAGATCATCGAAGAGAACGGCGCGTATGTGCTCGACGGGATGCTTGCCGTGCGCGACGCGAATCGTAAGTTCAAGTTGAAACTACCGGAGGACGGGGGCTACACCACGCTCGCCGGATTCCTGCTCGCACGCGCCGGTCGCATCCTGAAACAGGGCGAGACGGTCGAGCACGACGGGGCGAGTTTCATGGTCGAGCGCGT